>NZ_JBEXHP010000200.1:0-5341 GCF_040607895.1 Micromonospora sp. NPDC005220 | reverse complement strand
CCGGGCTGGGTACGGGTGCCGCCGGGGTCGGACGGGCCGGGGTGGGCGACGGCGCCGCGGGCGTGGGACGGGCCGGGGTGGCGGATCTTCCCGCCGGGGTGGGCCGCTGCGTACCCGGGTCGGCGCTGGGCGCCAGCCGGCGCTGCGGCGCGACCCCGGCGGCCCGGGGCGCGGTGGGCTCGGGCCCCGGGGCGTCGTCGACCGCCGGCCCGGTGGGACGGTCCTCGTGGTCCCGTGCCGCTCCTCTGCCCGTCACGACGTTCATTGCACACCGCTCCGGGAGGCGAAACAGGCAGCTGAGCCGCGTGTCGGCGACAAATCGGACCAACGGGCGAGGTGGTCGGCCCGGTCCGCCGGTCGGGCACCCCCTATTGATTCGCGGCCGCCCCGGACGGGTCACTAGGCTTGCTGCTCATGAGTCACGTTCTCGCGGCAGTGGCCTGGCCGTACGCCAACGGCCCCCGCCACATCGGCCACGTCTCCGGTTTCGGCGTTCCCTCCGACGTCTTCGCCCGGTACATGCGGATGGCCGGCCACGACGTGCTCATGGTCTCCGGCACCGACGAGCACGGCACTCCGATCCAGGTGCAGGCTGACGCCGACGGGGTGACCCCGCGCGAGCTGGCCGACAGGTACAACAGGGTGATCGTCGAGGACCTGCACGGCCTCGGTCTCTCCTACGACCTGTTCACCCGCACCACCACCCGCAACCACTATGCGGTGGTGCAGGAACTGTTCGAGGGGATGTACCGCAACGGCTACATCGTGCCGAAGACCACAATGGGTGCCATCTCCCCGTCCACCGGGCGCACCCTGCCCGACCGCTACATCGAGGGCACCTGCCCGATCTGTGGTTACGACAGCGCCCGCGGTGACCAGTGCGACAACTGCGGCAACCAGCTCGACCCGATCGACCTGATCGACCCGAAGTCGCGGATCAACGGGGAGACCCCGAAGTTCGTTGAGACCGAGCACTTCTTCCTGGACCTGCCCGCCCTGGCCGACGTGTTGCGGCAGTGGCTGGACACCCGGGAGGGGTGGCGGCCCAACGTGCTGCGGTTCTCCCGCAACCTGCTCGACGACCTCCAGCCCCGGGCGATCACCCGTGACCTGGAGTGGGGCGTACCGATCCCGCTCGACGGCTGGCGCGACCGGTCGGACAAGCGGATCTACGTGTGGTTCGACGCCGTGATCGGCTACCTGTCCGCCTCGATCGAGTGGGCCCGCCGCTCCGGCGACCCCGAGGCGTGGCGCAAGTGGTGGTCCGCCGACGGCGCCGGGAAGGACGCCCAGTCCTACTACTTCATGGGCAAGGACAACATCGTCTTCCACTCGGTGATCTGGCCGGCGCTGCTCTCTGGATACTCCGGCGAGGGCTCCCGCGACGGGGAGCCGGGCCAGCTGGGTCGGCTCAACCTGCCCACCGAGGTGGTGTCGAGTGAGTACCTGACAATGGAGGGGCGCAAGTTCTCGTCGTCCCGCAAGGTGGTCATCTACGTTCGCGACTTTCTGGAGCGCTACGACGCCGACGCGCTGCGCTACTTCATCGCCGCCGCCGGTCCGGAGAGCAACGACACCGACTTCACCTGGGCCGAATTCCTCCGCCGCAACAACGACGAGTTGGTCGCCGGCTGGGGCAACCTGGTCAACCGGTCCGTCTCGATGGCCGCCAAGAACTTCGGGGCGATCCCGCCGGTCGACCCGGCCGGGCTCACCGAGGCCGACGAGGCGCTGCTCGCTGTGGCCCGGGCCGGGTTCACCACGGTCGGCGACCTGATCGGCCGGCACCGGCAGAAGCAGGCGATCGGTGAGGCCATGAAGGTGGTCGCCGAGGCCAACAGGTACCTCTCCGAGCAGGCACCCTGGAAGCTCAAGGACGAGGCGGACAAGCCCCGGATGGGCACCATCCTGCACGTCGCCCTCCAGGTGATCAGCGACGCCAACACGCTGCTCACCCCGTTCCTGCCGCACTCCGCGCAGCAGGTGCACGAGCTGCTCGGCGGCACCGGCGTGCACGCACCGATGCCGGTGATCGAGCAGGTCGACGACCTGGACGGCGGTCCGGCGTACCCGGTGCTCACCGGGGACTACACCGTCGGCGCGCGCTGGGAGTCGGTGTCGATCGAGGCGGGTCGGCCGCTGGCCGCGCCGAAGCCGGTGTTCCGCAAGCTCGACCCGTCGATCGTCGACGAGGAACTGGCCCGGCTCGCCGGCTGAAACGCACGTCGCGCGGCGGGCGGGTGCCTGCCGCCGCGCGACGTCACATCGCGTACCGGGTGTCCATCACCTGGTCGTCGGTCACCTCGGTGCCCGGCGCCCAGGCCTCGTAGACGCCACGTTCCTGACACTGCGCGCCGGTGGTCAGCACGACGTCCGGGTTCGGGTAACGCAACCGGATCCGCAGCCAGCCGGCCTCCTCCCGCAGCACCAGGCACGGCACGCCCCGCCACTGGGCGAACCGCAACCGGCGGGCCACCGCGTCCACCGGGTAGCGGGCCGCCCGGGTCATCGCCAGCACCCGGAACCCACCGGGCAGGTCGGCCACCGCCTCGTACTCGCTGTCGCCGTACATGCCGACCAGTTGGGTGGAGCGGGGCGCGTCGGCGTTCGGCAGGTACTCCTGGTCCGGGGAGAGGCCGGGCACCGCGGCCAGCAGGTGCCGCCACTGCGGGCCGACCATCCGCAGCCACCCCCGCTGCTCCGCCTGGTAGGTGTACAGCACCACCTCCACCCCCTCCGCCGGGTAGGCGATGAGGGCGGCGTTCGCCGGCATCGGCAGGTCGGCGAAGTCCCGGCTGATGAACTCCGGGATGAGCTGACCGTTGCTGGGCACGAAGCCGGTGCCCAGCACCGGAGCGCCGAGCCGGTCCCGGGAGCCCAGCGCGGTCAGGCCGCGGTGTGCCGGACCCGCCGGCACGTCGTAGTCGCCCGGGTCGGACGCGCGCCAGCGCAGCGCGTACGCCACGTCATGGCCGTCCCGGCCAGCGTCACCATCGGTACGCAGCACAGTCGTCGTCGCCGGCGTCCGTAGGTGCGCCACATCGTGCTCGCGGTAGCAGAAGCCGTGCGGCAGCCAACCCCGTAGGTAGCCGGCGACCTGCTGGGCCGAGAGCACCTTCATCATCCGGGTGCCCCGCCGGATCACCGCCGACGCGCGCGCCATCGTCAGCACCGGGTCACCGGCGGCCGCCGGTTGCTGGCTGAGCAGGTGCAGGTACGCCCAACCCCGCTCGCGGTGGGCGGGCATCAGCAGCGGAGTCTCCGGCTCGTCGGCCGGCTCGGTGGCCCCGTGCACCGCGTTCACCTCGGTGACGTGCACGAAACGGCGCCACGGCAGGGCGCTACCCGGTCGGGGCGCCCACTCGAAGCCGGTCACCTCGTCGGCGCTGAACAACTCGTACGCGGCGCCGCGGGCGATCTCCTCGGCCGGGTACACCCCGCCGCCGAACGCCACGTGCAGTCCGGTCCGTTCACCGGCGTTGCCGCCGGCCTGGGGGGTGACGCTCATGCCGTCGCCTCCCTGCTCGGTGGGTGGGGTCCGCACGCTGTCGCGTCCGTTCGTGAGCGACCGTAGAGTTGCGCGGCGTAGTCGAGGTGAACGTCGGGTGGCGGGCAGATGGACAGGCCCGGTGTGTGATGCTGTCGCTGATGAGCGAGCCCACTGAATCCCGCCGCGACCGTGCCGCCCGGCGGGCCGGAGAGTTTCCGCCCGCCCCCGAGTCGCTGCCCCGGGCGGTGCTGGACAGCCACACCCACCTGGACATCACGGTCAGTGAGGCCGGTGTGCCCGGCGGCGGGCCGGCCGACGACCCGGTTGCCGTGGCCATCGCGTTGGCCACGAAGGTCGGCGTGGCCCGGCTGGTCCAGGTGGGGGTGGACGTCGCCTCCTCCCAATGGGGCGCGGACACCGCCGACCGGTACCCGGCCGTGCTGGCCACCGTGGCGCTGCACCCGAACGAGGCGCCCCGGCTGAGCGACCTCGACGAGGCGTTGCGGGAGATCGAGTCACTAGCCGCGCGCGACCGGGTCCGGGGGATCGGCGAGACCGGAATGGACTTCTTCCGGACCGGCGACGAGGGGCGGGCCGCGCAGGAGGAGAGTTTCCGGGCGCACATCGCCATCGCCAAGCGGTACGGCAAGACGCTGGTCATCCACGACCGCGACGCGCACGCCGACGTGCTGCGGATCCTCGACGACGAGGGCGCTCCCGACCGGGTGGTGCTGCACTGCTTTTCCGGCGACGCCGACTTCGCCCGCGAGTGTGTCCGCCGCGGCTATCTGCTGAGCTTCGCCGGCACCGTCACCTTCGGCAGCGCGGCGGCGCTGCGCGAGGCCGCCGCGCTCACCCCGCTGGATCAGATGCTGGTGGAGACCGACGCCCCGTACCTCACCCCGATGCCGTACCGCGGCCGGCCGAACGCGTCGTACCTGATTCCACTCACCGTCCGCGCGCTCGCCGCGACCACGGGCAGCGACCTGGACGAGCTGTGCGCGGCCATCTCCGCCACCGGCGACCGGGCCTTCGGCCCGTGGTGAGCCTGCTCGGCCCGGCGGAGATCCGGGAACTCGCCGCCCGGCTGGGCGTCGCGCCCACCAAGAAGCTGGGCCAGAACTTCGTGCACGACCCGAACACCGTGCGCCGGATCGTCTCCGCCGCCGGCCTGACCCCCGACGACGTGGCAGTGGAGGTGGGGCCCGGGCTCGGCTCGCTGACCCTGGGGCTGCTGCCGGTCGCCGGGCACGTGCACGCCGTGGAGATCGACCCGGTGCTCGCCGGGGCGCTGCCGGAGACCGTCGCGCGGCACGCCGGGGCCGACGCCGCCCGGCTCACCGTGCACCGCGCGGACGCGCTGCGCATCGCCGCCGCCGAGCTGGCCGACCCGGCACCGACCGCGCTGGTGGCGAACCTGCCCTACAACGTCGCCGTGCCGGTGGTGCTGCACCTGCTCGCCGCGCTGCCCACCCTGCGACACGGCCTGGTGATGGTGCAGAAGGAGGTCGCCGACCGGCTCGTCGCCGGTCCCGGCTCCAAGGTGTACGGCATCCCGTCGGTGAAGCTCGCCTGGTACGCCCAGGCCCGGAGCGCCGGCAAGGTGCCGCCGAACGTGTTCTGGCCGGTGCCCAACGTCGACTCCGGCCTGGTCGCGTTCAGCTGCCACGAGCCGCCCCGCGCCGACGTACCCCGGGAGCGGGTCTTCGCCGTGGTGGACGCGGCGTTCGCGCAGCGCCGCAAGACCCTGCGCGCCGCGTTGGCCGGCTGGGCTGGCGGCGCGGACCGGTGAGCAGGACACCGACAACTCCGCTGACCAGCGCGTAGCCGATCAGCACCAGGGCCCCGACC
>NZ_JBEXHP010000199.1:0-5494 GCF_040607895.1 Micromonospora sp. NPDC005220 | reverse complement strand
GCGTAGGCCCCTGGGTGTGCGTGCGGTGATCAAGAGGTTTGCGTCAAAATTTCGCCCGTGGATGACGCAAACCTCTTGATCACCGGGGCAGGCGGGGCGGTCGCGGGGCGGGGGGAGGAGGGTGGTCTGGGTTAGGGGGTTGGGGTGGGGGGTTCGCCGGAGTCCAGGACTGCTTGGGTCCAGCCGCCTTCGATGACGCCGGTCGCGTCCAGGACGGCCCAGTCGACCACGTCGGACGTCTCCACGACCACGGGGGCGCCGATGCGGACGCTCTCGTCGGTAGCGGCGTCGCTGGCGCTCACTCCGACGATCCGTTCCGGGGTCTCCCACGAGGTGACGCCCGCCCAGACGTACTCCGGGCCGTCGTCTCCGGGCAGGCCGTACTTCACCACCAGCTGCGACTCGGCGGGGAGCTGGCCGGCGACGAAGCGGGCGCGGGCGTCCCCCAGCGCGGCCCGGGCGGTGGCGACCGCACGGCTCATCGCGTCACCGGAGCGGGCGTAGCGTACGTCCGGCTGGATCCCGGAGAACAGGGTCGCGCAGGCGGCGGCGTAGTAGCGCCCGTCCGGGCCGGGGTGCCCGGCCGGCGGGCGCAGGCTGAGGAACGAGTCGGCCTCCGGGTCGGTCGCCGGGTCCAGTTCGAGGCGGAGCAGCACCGGGGCGGTGGCACCGTGCTGCTCCGGGTTGCCGTACGCCACCGCGATGTCGTGCCCGGTGACCGTGGCCAGCACCGGCAGCTGCACGAACGCGGGCACCTCCTCGCCGGTGAGCCCGTCGGTCCAATCCCGCAGCAGCCGGCGGGCCGCCCCGGTCATCACCGCACCCCAGGCGCGGGTGAGGTGGTCGGGCACCCCCTGGGTCTGCAACTCCAGCAGGCCGAAGCGACGTAGCCCCTTGGTGGTGAACCACAGGCCCTCGGTGTCGGACGAGTACGGCACCAGCACCCAGTCGACGAGTCGGATGCGGCCCTGCTCGTCGGGGAGCGAGCGCAGCGCGGTGGCCGGGTCGAGGAACTGGAGGCCGAAGACGTCCACCACGTCGCTGTCGACGGATTCCGCCACCGCGGCGGCGACCGCCCGGGCGGCCCACTCGTGTGCGGGCGGCCAGCCGGGCCGGTACTCGGCCTGTACGACCACCAGGTGCGTCGCCGCCGCCAGCCGGGCCAGCTGCTCCTCGGTGGCGCCGAACGCGGTGAGCAGGTCCGGTGGCAGCTCGGGGAACTCGGCGATCGGCCGGGTGTCGACGCTCATCAGCGGGCTGTCGAGCATCTGCCGGGCCAGCCCGTGCACCGGCTCGGCAAGCCGACCGGTCAGGGCCGCCACCGCGGTCTTCGCACTGACCTTCGGCAGCCCCACCATCGGCACCAGGTAGGTCGCGCTGAGCGACTCCGGCACCGGGACGGGCAGGAAGTCGTCCGTGATGAGCATGGTGGGATCCCCCGGTGGTGGCCGCGCCGGTGTTGTCGAGCCGAACGCTACCCGGCCTGCGGGGCCCGGTTCAGCCGGACAGCACCAGACCCAGGTAGACCAGCGTGGTGACCACCTCGACGGTCGCGCCGAGGACGTCGCCGGTGATCCCGCCGAGCCGGCGTACCACGTGGGTGAGCAGCGGTAGCGCGACGGCGATCGCGGCGACGACGGCCAGCGGCCCCTGCCACGGACGGCCCGGCACCGCGGGCACCGCCAGCAGCACGACGGCGACCGCGCCGGCGGCCAGGGCCACCGGGCCGACAGTGCCGGCGACCAGCGCGCCCAGCCCGTCGGGTCGGGCCGCCGGCACCGCCCGCCGGCAGGCCACCGTGACACCGAACCGGCCGGCCGCGGTCGCCGTGACCACCGCCGCGAGACACGCCGGCCAGGACCGACCCGCCAGGTCCGCGAGCGCCGCCGCCTGCACCAGGAGTACGACCACCAGGGCGACCACCCCGAACGGGCCCACGTCCGGCTTCTTCATGATCTCCAGGGCGGCCGCGCCCCGCCGGTACGAGCCGAGCGCGTCCACCGTGTCGGCCAGCCCGTCCAGGTGCAGCCCCCGGGTGAGCAGCGCGGCGGCGCCGATGGTCACGCCGGCCGCCACCAGTGGGGGAGCGAGCGCGCCAGCCAGCAGCAGCACACCGGCCAGCAGGGCGCCGAGCAGCGCGCCGACCGCCGGGGCGAGGGCCATCGCCGTGCCGGCGACCGGGCGATCGATGCGCCCGGCCCGCACCGGCAGCGTGGTGAACGTGGTGACCGCCAGCCGGGCTCCGGCGAGAAGCCGTGGCTCAGCCGGCACGCCAGCCCGACGCCGGCTGTTCGTCCGCCCCGGTGCTGGCCGGGCCCGGCCCGGCCGGCTCCGGCTCGACGAAGTCGGGCTCAGTGAAGTCGGGCTCGGTCGAGTCGGGCTCGGTGCGATCCGGGTCGGCGTAGCTCGGGTCGCTGGACTCCGACTCGTCGGCGGCCGGGTCGGTGTCGTCCGCGCCGCCCAGCGACGGGTGCACCGGCAGCGCGGCGGACAACGCCAGCACCGAGCGCAGCAGCGGCAGCGCGACCAGCGCGTTCGCCCCCTCGCCGAGATCCAGCCGCAGGTCGAGCAGCGGGGTGAGGCCCAGCACGTCGGCGGCGAGTCGCACGGCCGGGTGCCCGCCGTGGTCGGCGAGCAGGCACCAGTGCCGGGCCTGCCCGGCCAGGTCACGGCTCACCATTCCGGCGGCCAACCCGACCGGCCCGTCGAGCAGCACCGGCACCCGGCGGGCGGTGGCGCCGAGCAGCACCCCGGTGGCCACGGCCACGTCGCCGCCGCCCAGCTCGGCCAGGATGTCCTTGGCCCCCCGGGACGAGCGTCGGGTGCGGTGCAGCGCGTCGCGTACCGCCGCGCAGCGGATCATCCACGCCGCGTCGTCGATCTCGCCGGACTCGGTGATCACCCGGCCCAGAACCGCGGGTGGCTCCGCGCCCGCGGTCGCCGCGAGCACCGCCGCGGCCGCCGCCTCGGTGCCGGCGCCGCACGCCCCGAGCACCAGCAGTTGTACGCCGGCGTCGGCGGCCTGTTCGGCCAACCGCCAGCCGTAGCGCAGCGCCGACTCCACCTGCTCCGGCGCGAGGGCCGGCTCGACCTCGATCGGCGCGGAGGCCGGAGTGTCCACCACCTGGAGACTGGCGCCGCTCTCGGCGGCCAGCCGTGCCAACGCGCCCCGGCCGGCGCGGGCCTGCGCGGCGCGGCGGGCCGACTCACCGGCCACGGTGCCGGCCGACGCCCCGCCGGCGTGGTCGCCGTGCAGCAGCAGCACCCGCACCGAGCCCCAGGCGGCGGGGGTCGAGGTGCCCTGGGTGGCGGCGGCGAAGCTCACCACCCGGTCCAGCACGCCCAGCCCGGCGCCCGGTACGTCCAGCGTGGCCAGCCGGTCCACCGCCTGCGGGCCGGCGTACTCGTCGGGCATCGGCAGCTCCATGCCGGGTTGGATGACCAGCCCGGTGGCCACCATCGGCAGCGCCATTGTCGGTGCGGCCCACGGGTTGCCCGGCTCCGCAGTCGGGGCGGCCGGCGGCGTATGGGTCAGCACGTCGGGCAGCTGCACCTCGGGGGTGGGCGGCTCGGTGTCGGCCAGGCTCGCCACCGGTTCGGTGGCGGTCGCGGTGGCCTTCGGCTCGGTCGGGGTGGCCTTCGGCTCGGTCGGGGTGGCCTTCGGCCCGGTCGCGGTGGCGGGAGCGGCTGCCTCGATCGCGCCGGTGACCGACTTGAGCCAGACCGGCTGACCGGCGACGACCAGCGCGACCGCGTCGCAGGCGTCGGCGACCGCGCGGTTGGCCGCGCCCAACGCGTCGGTGAACGCCCGGCCCAGCGGGGTGGTCGGCACCAGCGACAGGCCCACCTCGGGGCTCACCAGCACCACCCGGGCGGCGCACCCGCGGATCGCCTCGGCCAACTCGGCGATCGTCGCCACGTCGTCGGCGGGCTGGTGGTCCGGGTCCAGCAGCACCGTCACCCAGCCGCCCAGGTCGTCGACGAGCACCGTCTCGTTGGGCTCGGCGGACGCCAGCACGTCGGCCAGCCGGCGCGGGTCCTCGGTGGTCTCCTCGGTGGTCCAGCTGCCCGGCCGCCGGGCGCGGTGCTTCGCCAACCGGGTCGCCCACTCGGTGTCCTCCGGGTCGCCCTCGGGCGCGGTGGCGACGTAGCGGACCACCGGCGCGTCGGTGACCAGGGACTCGGCGAACTCGGACTTGCCGGACCGGATACCGCCGAGCACCAGGACCGTGTTCCACCCGTCTACGGACATGCCCGTACCTTAGTTCTCATCCTTCGGGGCTGGGCACGTCGCCCCGACCCTGCCGAAGATCGAAAGTCCGTTCCGCGTCCATTGCGAGAAAGCGTCCAGTTCGCTGACCCGAATGCGGCGCGACCCCGGCCCGCTTCATCCGCCGCCGCTGGCAATCTTGGACACTTTCCGTCAGCTCGGAACGGAAAGTGTCCAAGATCTACCCTGGCTGTTCGACCACGGTGCCGGCGCGCGGGGCCTTCGTCAGCGACAAGAAGGTCGGCTGATCCCCATTCGGGCGCATCTGCCGCGAGGTCGCGCCGGAGGAACCACCAGCGTGACGGCGCGGCCGGTGCGGCGGTCAGTCGCAGTGTTCGAACCCGCTGCCGTAACTGACGCCGCCGGTGGAGCCACCCCACTTGACGCACGTTCCGGCGGCGCTGGCCCGCACCGGCCCGGCGTAGTAGTCGAAGGGCCCGCTGTCGGTGCTGCGCGCCCGACCCTGCACCTCCAGGTACGCCGAGGCCGCCGACTTCGCACCGACCGCGGTGTCCTTGAGGGTGACCACACAGTTGGTGGCGGTGCCCGCGTGGTACAGCAGGAAGACCCGGCCCTTGCGCTGCCCGTCACCGCCGGTCAGCGTCGCCGAGTCGATCACCTGGTAGCCGCTGCCGCACGCCTGGGCGGCCGTGTACGGGTTGGGCCGGCTGGACGGGGTGCGGCTGGGCGTCGGTCGACTGTCGGTCGTACCGGTCGGCGTGCCGCCCGGTGCCGCGCTGAGGGCGGGGTCGCTGCTGGTCGTCGCGTCGGCGGGGGAAACGGTCGGGTCGGCCGTCGCGGTGCGGCTGGCGCCCGGCGTTCCGCTGGGCCGGGGTCCGGTGGTGGTCGCGTCTCTGGGCGGCAGCGCAGCGTCGGTGGCCGCCACCGACTCGCCGGCCAGCGCGGGTGGCTGGTCCGCCGAACCCGGCTTCGCTTCGGGTCGGAGCGCCACCACGGCCACCGCGACAACCAACGCGACGAGGGCGACCGCACCGGCCCCGACCAGCAGTGCGGGGCGTCGGCCCGGCGTCCCGCTCCCGAGCGCGTCCTCCCGGGTCGGCTTCGGCTCGGTCGCCGCTTCGACCGCGACGCTCGCCGGTGGGCGTAGAGCGGCGGGCCCCGCCGACACCGACCCGGCGGGCCCCGCCGACACCGACCCGGCGAGCGGCGTCGCCGCGACCGACGGCGCGGAGGCCAGGCCAGCCGACGGCGCGGGAGCCTGGC
>NZ_JBEXHP010000198.1:0-5738 GCF_040607895.1 Micromonospora sp. NPDC005220 | reverse complement strand
GTCGGACCAGCTGGCCCGGCTGACCGACGAGGCCGCGCTGACCAGCTGTCTGGCCAGCGTCGCCGCGGAACACGGATCTGCACCACTGGTGGTCGTGGTCGCCGCCGACGCGCGTCAGCGACTGTCCGACCCGCCGCTCTCCACGACCGCCCGACCGGCCTCCAGCCGTGCCACCGGCACCCGGAACGGCGAGCAGGACACGTAGTCCAGGCCGACCTCGTGGAAGAAGTGCACCGAGTCCGGGTCGCCACCGTGCTCACCGCAGATGCCGAGCTTCAACCCGGGCCGGGCGGCCCGACCCTCCTCGGCGGCGATCCGCACCAGCCGGCCGACGCCGTCACGGTCGATCGACTCGAACGGCGAGATACCGAAGATGCCCAGCTCCAGGTAGCGCCAGAAGAACGCGCCCTCGACGTCGTCGCGGGAGAAGCCCCAGCCCATCTGGGTCAGGTCGTTGGTGCCGAAGGAGAAGAACTCGGCGGCCTCGGCGATCTGCCCGGCGGTCAGCGCCGCCCGGGGCACCTCGATCATGGTGCCGATCAGCACCTCGACCGCCTTGTCCCGGGTCACCTCCTCGATGATCTTCTCGGCCTCGGCGCGTACCGTCTCCAGCTCCTGCACCGCGCCGACCAGCGGAACCATGATCTCCGGCTTGGGATCGCCGCCGCGTCGGGCGCACTCGACCGCGGCCTCGACGATGGCCCGGACCTGCATCGCGAACAGGCCGGGGATGACCAGGCCGAGGCGGACGCCGCGCAGGCCGAGCATCGGGTTCTCCTCGTGCATCCGCCGGACGGCGGCGAGCAGCGCCTCCTCCTTGGCCACGTCCTCGCCGCGTTCCTGGGCGACCGCCACGTTGACGGCGAGCTGCTCCAGCGGCGGCAGGAACTCGTGCAACGGCGGGTCGATCAGCCGGACGGTGACCGGCAGCCCGTCCATCTCGCGGAAGATCTCCACGAAGTCGGCCCGCTGCAACGGCAGCAGCGCTTCCAACGCCGCCTCCCGCTCGTCAGCGGCGCGCGCCAGGATCAGCCGCTCCACCAGCTCCCGCCGATCGCCGAGGAACATGTGCTCGGTGCGGCACAGCCCGATGCCCTCGGCGCCGAAGCGCCGGGCCCGGGCGGCGTCCGCGCCGGTGTCGGCGTTCGTGCGGACCGCCAGCCGCCGCTTCCCGTCGGCGTGCGTCATGATCCGGTGTACGGCCCGGACCAGCGCGTTGTCGATGTGCTCGGGGTCGACGCTGCCCTCGAAGTACTGCACGACCTCGGAGGGCATGACCGGCACCTCGCCGAGGTAGACCTTGCCGGTGGTGCCGTCGATGGACACCACGTCGCCCTCGGTGACGGTCTGCCCGGCCACTGTGAACCGCTTCGCCGGCACGTTCACCTCGATCTCGTCGGCGCCGGAGACGCAGGTCTTGCCCATCCCCCGGGCCACCACGGCGGCGTGGCTGGTCTTGCCGCCGCGCGAGGTGAGGATGCCCTTCGCGGCGATCATGCCGTTCAGGTCGTCCGGGTTGGTCTCCCGGCGCACCAGGATCACCGACTCACCCTCGGCGGCCAGCTCGACGGCACGGGCGGAGGTGAAGACCACAGTGCCGGACGCCGCGCCGGGCGACGCGCCGATGCCCTTGGCGACCGGCTGGAAATCGTGGTCGAGCTGGAAACGGGGGAACATCAGCTGGGCCAGTTGCGCGCCGTTGACCCGGTGCAGCGCCTCGTCCAGGTCGATCAGGCCCTCGTCGACGAGCTGCCCGGCGATCACGAACGCGGCGGCGGCGGTGCGCTTGCCGACCCGGGTCTGCAACATCCACAGCTTGCCGCGCTCGATGGTGAACTCGATGTCGCAGAGGTCCTTGTAGTGCTCCTCCAGCCGAGCCATGTACCCGAGCAGCTCGTCGTAGGACTTCTTGTCCAGCCGCTCCAGCTCGTTCAGCGGCACGGTGTTGCGGATGCCGGCGACGACGTCCTCGCCCTGGGCATTGGCCAGGTAGTCGCCGTAGATGCCCTGCGCGCCGCTGGCCGGGTCACGGGTGAACGCGACCCCGGTGCCGGAGTCGGGGCCAAGGTTGCCGAAGACCATGCTCACCACGTTGACAGCGGTGCCGAGGTCGGCCGGGATGCGCTCCTGACGGCGGTAGAGCACCGCGCGCTCGGCGTTCCACGACTCGAAGACCGCGCGGATGGCCAGGTCGAGCTGTTCGCGTGGCTGCTGCGGGAAGTCCCGACCGGTGTGCTTCAAGAAGATCTTCTTGTACGCGTCGACCAGCCCACGCAGGTCGTCGGCGTCCAGATCCAGGTCATTGTGGGTGCCCTTGGCGTGCTTGGCCTCGTCGAGCGCGTGCTCGAACTCCTCGCCCGGCACCTCGCAGACGGTCTTGCCGAACATCTGGATGAGTCGCCGGTAGGAGTCCCAGGCGAACCTGTCGTTGCCCCCCGCCTGTGCGGAGAGCCCGACCACGCTCTGGTCGTTGAGGCCGACGTTGAGGACGGTCTCCATCATGCCGGGCATGGAAAACTTGGCACCGGAGCGGACGGACACCAGCAGTGGGTCCCGCGGGTCGCCGAGGCGCTTGCCCATCGCGCGCTCCAGCGCCTCCAGGTGCGCCTCGATCTGACCGGCGAGCCCGTCCGGCTCCCGTCCCGTCGCGAGGTACGCCTGGCACGCCTCGGTGGTGATGGTGAAGCCCGGCGGAACGGGCAGGCCCAGGTTGGTCATCTCGGCGAGGTTCGCCCCCTTGCCGCCGAGCAGGTCCTTGAGATCCTTGTTGCCTTCGGAGAAGTCGTAGACGTACTTGTGATCGACGGTCTCTTGCGCTGCCACCAGAGCCTCCACAACACACGCGCCGGATTGACACTTAACGAAGGTTCAGTTTTCTTCTTCCCCGGGACGGACCGCCGGTAATCCCGGGGTCAACGCCGATCGGTGGGCGAAGGTTAAGCGAACATCGAGTGACCTGGGACCGTTCGGTGACAATTGGCACAGCCATCACGACTATCCGTGTTCGTACCGGTTTTTGGGAACGCTTCCATGCGCACCATCACGCATCCCGGCCGCGCGTCGTACGCTTGACGGCACGCCAGCCGGTGAACCTCACTTTTGCCATAACCGACGCGAATACACCCCCGGAGTCGCCGCCGTGTCGACCAGCCCCTCCCCCGGCCCCACCGCCGTTCCCGTGCCGCTGCCGGCCGGTGAGCCGGACGCGGCCACGCTGGCCCAGGCCGCCGAGCGGGCGGCGGGCGAACTGCTCGCCCCGTCGGCCCCGCACCGGCTGACCGACGTCGTTCCCGCCCCGCAGCAGGTCCAGCCGAACCCGACCGCGGACTGGGTGCTCCCGGCCGAAGCGGTCATCGTGGCCAGCGCCGAGCCCGCCGCGCTGGCGGTCGCCGAGCAGCTCGCCCAACTCCTGCGCCCGGCCACCGGCTACCCGCTGCCAGTCACCGACGCCACCACGCCGGAGCCCGCCGGCGCCATCGCCCTGGTGCTCGACGACAGCGCCGACCTCGGCGCGGAGGGCTACCGGCTCGACATCGCCACCGGCGGGGTACGCGTCACCGCCGCCACCGGCGCCGGCCTCTTCTACGGCGTACAGACGCTGCGCCAACTGTTGCCAGCGGCGATCGAGAGCCCCGGCCCGGTCACCGCACGCTGGGCGCTGCCCGGCGGGACCATCACCGACGCACCCCGGTTCCCCTACCGGGGCGCGATGCTCGACGTCGCGCGGCACTTCTTCGCCGTCGAGGACGTGCTACGGGTGGTCGACCACCTGGCCCGCTACAAGCTCAACCACCTGCACCTGCACCTCACCGACGACCAGGGCTGGCGGATCACCGTCGACTCCTGGCCGAAGCTCACCGCCATCAGCGGGGCGACCGAGGTCGGCGGCGGCCCCGGCGGGCACTACACGAAGGCCGACTACGCGCGGATCGTCACCTACGCGGCCGCCCGCCACATCACCGTCGTCCCCGAGATCGACCTGCCGGGGCACACCAACTCGGCGCTTGTCGCGTACCCGGAGCTGGCACCGGACAAGATCGCACCGCCGCCGTACACCGGCACCGAGGTCGGCTTCAGCTACGTCGACCCCGCCGACGAGCGGACATACGACTTCGTCGCCGACGTGTTGGCCGAGGTGGCCGCGCTCACCCCCGGCCCCTGGCTGCACATCGGCGGCGACGAGGCGTTCAAGGTCAAGGGCGAGGTCTACACCGGTTTCGTCGAGCGGGTCCAACGCATCGTGGCCGACCTCGGCAAGACCATCGTCGGCTGGCACCAGCTCGCGCCCGCCGCGCACCTCGACGGACGGGTCCTGCAATGGTGGGGCACGAACGGCGACGACCCCAGCACCGTCGACGCCGTACGCCGGGGCGCCCGACTGATCGTCTCCCCGGGCAACCACGCCTACCTGGACATGAAGTACGCCCCGGACACCCCGATCGGGCAAGACTGGGCCGGCCTCATCGACGTGCGCAAGGCGTACGACTGGGATCCTGGTACGCACGTCGCCGGCGTACCCGCCGAGGCTGTGCTCGGTGTGGAGGCCCCGCTCTGGACCGAGTCGGTCACCTCGCTGGCCGACATCGAGCTCCTCCTGCTACCCCGCCTCCCGGCCATCGCCGAACTGGGCTGGTCACCCCGGGCAAGCCACGACTGGGCCGACTTCCGCGACCGCCTGGCCGGCCAGGGCCCGCGCTGGACAACGGCCGGGATCACCTTCCACCGCGCGCCCGAGATCCCCTGGCCCGCCGCACCAACCATCCCCGCCCAGCGCAACGTGCCACAAACCGACACGACCACGCCCTGAGCCCCAGCCGTCCGGCCGTTTGTCCGATGCTGGGCGGTAGCGCCCGCATGATCGTGCTCGATCCTTGTTGTAGTGGCCTCCTCCGCATGGGGAGGGGCCTCTTTCCTGGATCGAGCACGATCTTGTGCGGGCGTCGTGCGTCGTGCGTCGTGCCTCGTTGGCCGGTGGAGGTCGGTTCGGCGCGGCGGAGGTCGGTCGAGGTCTGCGCAGGGCAGCGTCAACCCGACAGGTGTCTTGATCGATTCGGTTTCACCACCGTCGGGGTGTTGTCCGCACGATGCCCTGCCCCCGAGGCGGCCCGGTCAGGCGGCCCGAACGACGCAGACCGGCCTGATCGACTCGGTTTTCATGAAGTCGGGGTATCCCCGCCCCTCGGACACCGCGACTTCCAGGAACCCGAGTCGATCACGCCGTGATGACCGTGGTGTCCGTTTAGCCGGGTCGGCGGGGCGGGCGGATTGTCGGGTTTGACCTGGGGTGTCGGGTGGTCGGGGTCACTCCGGGGGCGGAATCGGGGGCCGGGCGGGGTCGTTATACCTGGCACGCCACCGCGACTGTCCAGGTCGTGGGGCCACGGCAGCCGCCGGGAACACCCGACCGGCCGCCCCGGTTACATCCCCCGCACGGCCGAGCACCACCACCGGCCGACGAGCAGGCAGGCGGAACGAGCCGGCCCCCGGGCAGGCGCAAGCCGACCCCCGGGCAGGCGGAATGATCCGCCGCCGCGAACCGTTACACCCCGTCCCGACGCCGACCCTCTCAGCGGGTCGCCGGGCAGCACCACGCACGAACTTTCCCCGCACGACCACGCACCCCCCTGGGTGTGGTGTGCGGGTACCCCCGACAGGCAGAGGAGCACGCCATCATGCGTACCGATCTGATCCGTAAGACCGCCCTGACCGCTGCTGGTCTCGCCTTCACCGGCGGCGCC
>NZ_JBEXHP010000197.1:0-5764 GCF_040607895.1 Micromonospora sp. NPDC005220 | reverse complement strand
GACCCGGCCGAGGCGGTCGGGCGGACGGTGAGCGACGTTGCCGCCGCCGCACCCGCATCGCGGCCAGCGTGCCGTCGGGCGGCAGCAGGCTCAGCACCCCGGCGATCGGTCCGGCGGCGGCCAGGCGTGCGGGGCCGGGCAGGTCGGTGGTGGCCAGCACTCCGACGCCTTCGGCGAGCAGGGCGTCCACCAGCGGGTCCGGGCGGTCCTGGAGGACCAGCCAGGTGCCCTCCGGTCGGGTGGGTGCCGCCTCGGGCAGCGGTTGCCACCCGATGCGGTAGCGCCAGGTACGCACCGCCTCGGCGGTCCCGTCGCCGGTGCCGGGCCAGAAGCGGCGGCGCTGGAAGGCGTACGTGGGCAGCGCGGTCCGGCGTGCCCCGGTGCCCGCGAACACCGCCTCCCAGTCCAGGCGTACGCCGTTGACGTGCAGGTGGCCGACGGCGTTCATCAGCGCGGCCACCTCGGGCCGCTCCCCGCGCAGCACCGGCACCCCGGCCACGCCGACGCACTGCTCGGCGAGGCCGGCGAGCACCCCGTCCGGTCCGAGTTCCAGGTAGGTCGTCGCCCCGTCGGCGCGCAA
This sequence comes from Micromonospora sp. NPDC005220, assembly GCF_040607895.1. Taxonomy (NCBI): domain Bacteria; kingdom Bacillati; phylum Actinomycetota; class Actinomycetes; order Micromonosporales; family Micromonosporaceae; genus Micromonospora; species Micromonospora sp. NPDC005220. Next base: position 5,184 of record NZ_JBEXHP010000197.1, on the reverse strand, counting down.
CCGGCGCATCGCGTCGAGGAACCACACCGGTTCGCGGAGCTGCCGGACCCAGTAACCCGGGTCGGCGGCCTGGGCGGCGGTCAGCGGCGCACCGGTGACAGTGGAGACCAGCGGGATCCGTGGGGTCGCGTACCGCAGGGTCTCGGCGACCCGGCGGTAGTCGTCGCGTACGGCGTCCAGGTGTGGGGAGTGGAACGCGTGGCTGACCCGCAGCGCCCGGACCTTGCGGCCCAACTCGCGGAAGTGGGTGCTGATCCGGTGTACGTGGTCCGGGTCGCCGGAGACCACGCAGGCGCGGGGCGCGTTGACGGCGGCGAGTCCGACGGCGCTCCCGTGGCCGTTCAGTAGTGGCTGCACCTCCTCGGCGGTGGCCTCGACGGCGGCCATCGTCCCGGGGCGGCGTACCGCCTGCATGAGCCGGCCGCGCGCGGCGACGAGCGCGGTGGCGTCGTCGAGGTCGAGGATTCCGGCGACGTGGGCGGCGGCGATCTCGCCGACGGAGTGCCCGGCGATCCGGGACGGTCGCACGCCCCAGCTCTCCAGGAGCCGGAACTGGGCGACCTCGACGGCGAACAGGGCGGGTTGCGCGTACTCGGTGCGGTCGAGGGCCACCGGGTCGTCGCGCAGCACGTCGCGGATCGGGCTGTCGAGGTGCCTGTCGAGCCGGTCGCACACCGCGTCGAACGCCTCGGCGTACGCGTCGAAGGTGTCGTACAGCGCGAGGCCCATGCCGGCGCGCTGGCTGCCCTGGCCGGTGAACAGGTAGGCGAGCCCGTCGTCCCCGCCGCCAGGTACGCCCCGGACCAGCCGCGCCGAGGGACGGTCGTCGGCGAGGGCGTCGAGCCCGCGCAGCAGCTCGTCGCGGTCGGCGGCCACCACCACCGCGCGGTGGTCGAGGGCCGCCCTGGTGACGGCGAGCGAGTACGCCACGTCCACGTCCGTGGCGTCGGTGCCGGCGCGCAACGCGACGCGCAGCCGGTCGGCCTGCTCCCGCAGCGCTGGCGGGCTCTGCCCCGCGAGGGGGTACGGCAGCGCCGCCGGCACCGACCCGGACCGCACCGCCGGGTCGACCGAAGGAGCCGGGTCGACCGAAGGAGCCGGGTCGACCGGAGACACCTCCTCGGCCGGTGGCGCTTCGAGGACGGCGTGCGCGTTGGTGCCGCTGATGCCGAAGGCCGAGATGCCGAAGCGGCGCGGCTCGCCGTCGCGCGGCTGCCAGGGCGTCGCCTCGGTGAGCAGCCGCACCGCGCCGGCGGACCAGTCCACGTGCGGGGTCGGCGCGTCCACGTGCAGCGTCGGCGGCAGCACGCCGTGCCGCAGCGCCTCGACCATCTTGATCAGACCGGCGACGCCGGCCGCCGCCTGGGTGTGGCCCAGGTTCGACTTGACCGACCCGAGCCAGAGCGGGCGTTCCCGGTCCTGCCCGTACGTCGCCAGCAGTGCCTGCGCCTCGATCGGGTCACCGAGGGTGGTGCCGGTGCCGTGCGCCTCCACCGCGTCGACGTGTGCGGCGGTCAGGCCGGCGTCGGCCAGCGCCTGCCGGATGACGCGCTGCTGCGCGGGACCGTTCGGGGCGGTCAGGCCGTTGCTGGCGCCGTCGGAGTTGACCGCGCTGCCGCGCAGCACGGCGAGCACCGGGTGCCCGTGCCGGCGCGCGTCGGAGAGCCGTTCAAGGACGACGATGCCGGCGCCCTCACCCCAGCCCGTCCCGTCCGCGGCCGCCGCGAAGGGCTTGCACCTGCCGTCCGGGGCGAGCCCGCGCTGACGGCTGAACTCGACGAACAGCGCCGGGGTGGACATCACAGTGACCGCGCCGGCGAGCGCCAGGTCGCATTCGCCGCGGCGGAGGGCCTGCGCGGCCAGGTGCAGGGCGACGAGCGCGGACGAGCAGGCGGTGTCGACGGTGAGGGCGGGCCCTTCGAGCCCGAGGGCGTACGCGATGCGACCGGAGAAGACACTCGCCGCGCTGCCGGTGACCAGGTAGCCCTCGCCGCCCTGCGCGGCATCGGTGCCGGCGAGCACTGCCGGGTAGTCCTGGCCGTTGGTGCCCGCGTACACGCCGGTCCGGCTGCCGCGCAGCGTCGACGGGTCGATGCCGGCCCGCTCGGTCGCCTCCCACGCGAGTTCCAGAAGCAGGCGCTGCTGCGGGTCCATGGCCAGCGCCTCGCGCGGGCTGATCGCGAAGAACGCGGCGTCGAACCCGGCGGGGTCGCGCAGGAACGCGCCCTCGCGGGCGTACGAGGTGCCGCGCCGCGCCGGGTCCGGGTCGTACAGGTCGTCGCGCCAGCCCCGGTCGTCGGGGAACGCGCCGACGGTGTCGAGGCCGGCGACGACCGTACGCCAAAGGTCCTCGGGGTTGTCGATGCCGCCGGGGAAGCGGCAGCTCGCCGCCACCAGCACCACCGGATCGCCGTCGTGGCCGCCGGTGTCCGTCACGACGGGGGCCTCCGTCGCGTCGCCGAACAGCTCCCCGTGCAGCCGGTTCGCCAGCGCGCGCGGCGTCGGCTCGTCGAAGACGACGGTGGCGGGCAGCCGCAGCCCGGTGGCCGCGCCGAGCCGGTTGCGGATCTCCACACCGGTGAGCGAGTCGAAGCCGAGGTCCTTGAACGAGCGGTCCGCGCGGACCTGGTCCGGCCCGGTGTGCCCGAGGGTGGCCGCGACGTGTTCGCGGACCAGGTCGAGCAGCGCGCGCCGGCGGTCCTGGACGGCGACGGCGGTGAGCGGGGCCGGCTGCGCCCGGCGGGCCTCGGCGGCGCGGATGGCGCGCACCTCGGGGACGGCGTGCAGCAGCGGCCGGGTCCGGGAGGCGGTGAACGCCAGGTAGAGCCGGTCCCACTCGACGTCGACCACGGCCACGGTCGGGATGCCGGCCTCGACCGCCCGGCGCATGCCGTCCAGCGCCGTCTCCGGCGGCATCTGCGGCAGCCCGTGCCGGCGCAGCAACTCGTCGACGCCCGCCTCGGCGGCCATGCCGCCGCCGGCCCACGCGCCCCAGGCGATCGACGTGGCGGGCAGGCCGGCGGCGTGTCGACGTTCGGCGACGGCGTCGAGGAACGCGTTGCCGGGGGCGTAGCCGGCCTGTCCGGGTACGCCGAGCGTGCCGGCGATCGAGGAGAACAGCACGAACGCCTGGAGGTCGAGGTGTCGGGTCAGCTCGTCCAGGTGGACGGCGGCCGTGGCCTTCGCGGCCAGCGCGGTGGCGAGCTGTTCCGGGCGCAGGTGCTGCACGACGGCGTCGTCCAGGGCCGCGGCGGTGTGCACGACGACGGTGGGCGGGTACTCGGCGATGACCTCGGCGAGCCGGTCACGGTCGGCGACGTCGCAGGACGTCACTGTGACGCGGGCGCCCAGCCCGGTGAGGTCCGACCGGAGCCGGTCGGCGCCCGGCGCGTCGGGTCCCCGGCGACTCACCAGCACCAGGTGCTCGGCGCCGTGCCGGGCGGCCCAGCGGGCGACGTGCGCGCCGAGGGCTCCGGTGCCGCCGGTGACCAGCACGGTCCCGGAGGGCTGCCAGGGCGTCCGGGGGGTCGGGTCCGGGGGCGCTGGCACCAGGCGGCGCAGCAGGACGCCGTGCGGACGGATGGCGACCTGGTCCTCGGCGTCGCGTCCGGTCAGCACGGCGGCGAGCCGCGCGCCGGTCGGGGCGTCGATCTCGTCGGGCAGGTCGACAAGGCCGCCCCAGCGGTCGCCGTGTTCCAGGCCGATGACCCGGCCGAGACCCCAGATCAGCGACTGGGTGGGCGCGTCGAGGGGGTCACCCGGGCCGGTCGAGACCGCGGATCGGGTGGCCAGCCAGAGCGGGGCGTCGATTCCGGTGTCGCCGAGGGCCTGGGCGAGCGCCACTGTGGCCGCCAGGCCGGTGGGCACGTCCGGGTGCGCCGGGTGCGGGCTCTCGTCGTACCCCAGCAGGGACAGCACGCCGGCGACGGGCCCGGCGGCGACGGCCTCGCGCAGGCCGGCGGTGAGGTCGTCGCCGGTGGCGACGGCGAGGTGCCGGACCGTGGCGCCGTGCCGGGTCAGCGTCGGCGCGAGGTCGGGGTGCGGCGCGTCGGTGGGGGTGACGAGCAGCCAGGTGCCGCGCAGCGTGGCGTCCGGCACCGTGGTCGGGTGCCAGGCGATCCGGTACTGCCCGGGCCCGCCGGTCGGCGGGGCGGCGGGCGCCTCCAGCCAGTGGCGGCGGCGCTGGAAGGGGTACGTGGGCAGCGCGACCCGGGCCGGCTGGTACGGGGCGTAGCGGCGGGTCCAGTCCACCGGCACCCCGGCGGCCCAGGCGCGGGCGAGCGCGGGGTCCAGGTCGTGCTGGTCCCGGCGCAGGGTGCCGAGGGTGAGGCCGAGCACGGGGTGGGGGCTGACCTCGATCAGGGTGTCCATCCCCGCGACCGCGTCGGCGAAGCGGACGGTCTGCCGCAGGTTGCGGTACCAGTAGCCGGCGTCCAGACCGGTGGTGTCGAACTGCTCGCCGGTGACCGTGGAGTGGAACGGCACCCGCGCCTCGCGCGGCCGGATGCCGGCCAGCGCGGTCAGGATCTCGTCGCGGACCGCCTCCACCTGCGACGAATGCGACGCGTAGTCCACGGCGATCCGCCGGGCCCTCGGCTCGGTGGCGAGGAACCGCTCGACCGCGTCGATGTCACCGGACAGGATCGTCGAGTCCGGACCGTTGAGCGCCGCGACCGACAACTCCCCCGGGTCCACGTCGGCGAAGGGCACCGACACCATCCCGCCCCGACCGGCGACGGCCCGCAGCGCCCGACTCCGCAGCGCGACGATCCGCGCGGCGTCGTCCAACGACAGAGCGCCCGCCACGTACGCGGCGGCGATCTCCCCCTGCGAGTGCCCCACCACCGCCGACGGTTCGACGCCGCAGGACCGCCACAGCCCGGCGAGGGAGACCATCACCGCGAACAACGCCGGCTGCACCACGTCCACCCTGTCGAGGGGGCCAGCCAGCGCGTCGCGCAACGACCAGCCCGTGTGCGGGCGCAGCGCCTCGTCACACGCCCGCATCTCCGCCGCGAAGACGGGCGACGAGTCCCACAACTCCAGACCCATCCCGGTCCACTGCGAACCCTGACCCGGGAACACGAAGACCGGCCGGGCCGCCGCCGGTGCGGTGCCGTGGACCAGGCCCGGGTGCTCCCGGCCGGCGACGAGGGCGGCCAGGGCGTCGTCGTCCGCGACGAC
>NZ_JBEXHP010000196.1:0-5999 GCF_040607895.1 Micromonospora sp. NPDC005220 | reverse complement strand
CGCCCCCCGAGCCGTCCCCCCCCCCGGCTGAGCGCCACCCGGCGTGGTGCGTGCCGGCGTTTATCTTGTGGTTTGCGTCAGAATTCGGCGCGAGTCTGACGCAAACCTCTTGATCACCGGGCCGGAACGGGCCCGCCGGGGTCAGTTGGCCGGGCGGCGCAGGACGCTGACCGCGAACGGGGCGTCGTCGCGCCACGGGCGCAGGTCCCAGGTGGCGAAGCGCTGCTCCACCCGCAGCCCCGCGGCCACCGCGTCGGCGTCGAACGCGGTCAGCGGGTAGCCGCGCTCGGTGCCGAAGCCCACGGTCAGCACACCGTCGGGTCGCAGGTGCGCGGCCACCCGGCGCAGCACCTCCGGTTCGGTGCCGACCGCGACGAAGGCGAGCACGTTGCCGGCCAGCACCGCCGCGTCGAACGGCTCGGCTTCACCCAGCGCCGGCAGATCCAACTCGGCGAGGTCGGCGACCAGCCACGTCGGCCCGGGATAGTCGGCGCGGGCGGCATCCACCAGCACCGGGTCGGCGTCCACCCCGACCACCGTGTGCCCCCGCTCGGCCAGCGCGGCACCGACGCGGCCGGTGCCGCTGCCCGCGTCGAGAATCCGGGAGCCGGGCGCGACCAGAGCGTCCACCAGTCGGGCCTCGCCGGCCAGGTCCGCGCCCTCGGCCACGAGCTTGCGGAACCGGTCGATATACCACTGTGAGTGCTCGGGGCCGGTGTCGGTCGCCCAGCGGGTCGGGTTGGCCATGAGGCCACCGTAACCGGGCCGGTGGGGGCCGGGCGGGCGACCCGGACGAGACGATCATCCCTTCTCCGCGCCGCTGGTCAGCCCCTCGGTGAGCAGCCGCTCGCTGGCGAAGAAGAGGATCACAATGGGCAGGGTGAGGACGACCGACCCGGCCATCAGCACCGTCTTGGGCACCTCCACCCCGTCGGCGAGCAGGGACAACCCCAGGGACACCGTCCACCGGTCGGGTTTGTCGACCAGGAACAGCAACGCGAAGAGAAACTCGTTCCAGGCGATCATGAAATCGTAGAGCGCGACCGCCATGATCGACGGCATCGCCAGGGGCAGGCTGACGCGTCGGATGATGCCCAGCCGACCGGCGCCGTCGATGGCGGCGGACTCCTCCAGACTGACCGGGATGGTCTCGAAGTAGTTCTTCAGCATGTAGACCGAGACCGGCAGCGTCTGCGAGATGTAGACCAGCACCAGACCGAAGAGCGAGCCGCGCAGCCCGGCCCGGGTGAAGACCACGAACAGTGGGATCGCGATGACGATCGACGGGAACAGGTAGACCGCCAGGAACAGGAAGTCCACCTGCCGCCGGCCGAAGAACCGCAGCCGGGCCACCGCGTACGCGCCGGGGATGGCGACCAGGAGGGTGAGCACTGTCGCCGCGACGGCGACCAGCCCGCTGTTGCGGATGAAGGTGAGGAAGCCCTGGCCGCCGTCGTCGGTGGCCTTCAACACCTCGGCGTACGTGGCCACCGTCAGTTCGCCGAAGCCGACCACCAGCGCGCCGGGATCGAGCAGCAGCCGCTCGATGGGACGTACCGAGAGCACCAGCATGTAGTAGAAGGGGAAGGCGGTGACCAGCAGGAACACCGCGATCACCAGGCGGCGCAGCCAGCGCAGGCTCACCGTCTCGACCACGTCCCGGTCCATCAGCCCACCCTCCGTCCGAAGAAGCGCAGATAGATCAGCACGAACACGATGAGCACCACGGCCAGCACGACAGCCTGCGCGGCCGCCGCCCCGATGTCGGTACGGGCGGTGAGGAACTCGTACACCCGCACGCTGACCACCTCGGTGCCGGCCGCACCGCCGGTGAGCAGGTAGACGTCGTCGAACTTGTTGAACGTCATGATGAAGCGCAATACGCCCAGCAGGGCGATCACCGGTAGCAGTTGCGGCAGCAGGATGTGCCGGAACCGCTGGGTGGGGGTGGCGCCGTCGACGCGGGCGGCCTCCTCCAACTCGCCGGGCACCGCCTGGAGCCGGGCCAGCAGGAACAGGAACGCGAACGGGAAGTACCGCCACGCCTCGAAGACGATCACCGTGGCGAGTGCTGTCGACTCCTGGGTGAGGAACGGCACCGGGGCGTCCCAGCCGAGCAGGCGTTGCCCCCACGCGTTGACGATGCCGAGCTGTGGGTCGAGCATCACCTGCCAGACGAACGTCACAGCGACCACCGGTGCCACGTACGGCAGCAGCATGGACGCCCGGACCAGGGTGCGCCCCCGGAACGGTCGGCGGACGACCAGGGCGGCGACCAGACCGAGCACTATCGACCCGACGGTGCCGCCGATGCTGTAGATCAGCGTGACCCAGAGCGTCTCGGCGAAGCCGGGGGTGTGCAGCACCCGGTCGATGTTGTCCATGGTGAACTCGCCGAACAGCCCGGTCTTGCGCAGCGTGGCGAGCCGGACCCGTTGGAAGGCGAGCACCACGGTCCACACGATCGGGATGCCGATGACGGCGATGGTGACGAGCAATGTCGGTGCGACAAGCGCGAGCCCGGCCCGGGATTCGCGGCGGCGCAGGGTCAACGGTCGGCGTCGAGGTGGCGCCGGCCGCTCCCGGGTGGGGGAGCGGCCGGGACCGGCGGTGGTGGTCAATTGACGCCCGCCTTGATGGCGTCCACGTCCTTCTTGGCGCGGTTGGCGGTGGCCGCCGCGTCGGACTTGCCGGAGATGAGGTCGCCCAGCGCCTTGGGCACCGGCAACTCGCCGAGCATGGCGCCGACCAGCTTGCCCTGCCCCTGGCGGAGACCCCACCGCCCGAAGGTGTCCGGGCTGCGGCGCAGCGTGGCCAGCACCTCGTCGCCGTACACGTCGGCGAGGGGCTTTTTCGCGTCCACGCCCGCCTGGCTGGTGTTCCAGGCGGTCAGGTACGCCTCCGGCTCGGCGGGGGTGCCCTTGCGGACCGGGAAGCGGCCCTCCGGGGACATGCCGAACCAGCGCGGGTAACCGTCACTGAGCATGTACTCCACGAAGGACTTCGCCGGGTCGGCCGCCGCGCCGTCCAGCACGGCCCACGAGCTGATCTCGCCGTACTGGGCCGGCTCGGCGCCGTTGGGGCCCTTGATCGCGGTGACGAACCCGCTGTTCTTCGCCAGGAACCCCGGGTCGGCCTGGCACTGCGGGCAGGTCGGCTTGGCGTCGTTACGCAGGCCGGCCAACTCGTCGAGGATGAACGGCGACCAGATCACCATGGCCGCCTTGCCCGCGAAGTAGGTGGCCCGGGTGGTGTCCACGTCCTGCGCGCCCTTCACCGAGCTGGTGCGGATCAGGTCACCGTAGAAGCGGAACGCCTCGACGCACTGCGGCGAGTCGAGGGTGACCCCACCGGAGTCGTCGGTGAGCTGGCAACCGTTGGCCAGCGCCAGGTGCTCGAAGGTCTGCTGGGTGAACACGTCGCTGGGCGCGGTCGCCGCGGTGATCCCGGCGACGCCGCCGGTGTTCAGTTTCGCCGCGGCGGCGGTGATCCGTTCGTACGTGTCGGGGGCGGGCAGGCCGGCGGCGTCGAACAGGTCCTTGCGGTAGACGAGCAGTTGCCCCCACCCGTCGCTGGGTACGGCGAGCTGCTTGCCGTCGTCCGAGGTCAGCTCCAGCGCCCGGGGGGAGAAGGTCTGCTTGCCGAGCTTGTCGACGATCTCCCCGTTGGCGGAGTCGTGCAGCAGCTCGTTGCCGGCGAGCGTGCGGATGCCGGCCAGGGAGACCGAGCCGACCACGTCGGGCAGGTCGCCGGCGGCGGCGTTTGCGGCGATCAGGGAGGGGAACTGGTCCTCGTTGACGGTCACGAGGTCGACCTGGATCCCCGTCTTCGCGGTGAAGTCCGCGATGATCGCCTTGGTGGCGGTGACCCGGTCGGCGACGTCCTCCAGGCTCCAGACGGTGATCTTCTTGCTGTTGCTGTCTGGCTCGTCGTCTCCGCAGGCCAGCAGGGTGGACGCTGCTAGTGCCATGATCAGGGTGGTGGCGAGTATCCGCCTCGGAGGTGCTGACATCGGTGGCACTCCTCTCGAAGGGTACATGCCGGATTCAACACCTTCGATTGATCAATAACAAGACATATTGCGATTTTGTGTCTATCCTGGAGCCCAGTGCTACCGGGATGTGACACATGGGCAACTGGGTTGTCTCACTCGCCGGGCCTCGACGGATCAGCCTCGAGCCCTGCCCGCCGGATCCGCTCGGCCCCGGCCAGGTCCGGGTCCGCACCTGCTACTCGGGCATCTCCGCCGGCACGGAGCTGACCCTCTACCGAGGCAGCAACCCCCGGCTCAGCAAGGACTGGGACGACACCGCCCGGATGTTCGTACCCCGCCAGACCCCGGTGCCCTACCCGCTGATCGGCTTCGGCTACGAAGAGGTCGGCGAGATCATCGAGGTGGCCCCCGAGGTCCTCGATCGGCACCCGGGGCAGCTGGTGTGGGGCATCTGGGGGCACCGCGCCGAGGCCGTGCTCGCCGCCGCCGCCGTCCGTCCACTGCCGGCCGACCTCGACCCGCTCGCCGCCGTCTTCGCCCGGCCGGGCGCCATCGCGCTGACCGCCGTGCTCGCCGGCGACCTGCACCTCGGCGACTGGGTCGGCGTCTTCGGGCAGGGCGTCATCGGCCTGCTCGCCACCCGACTCGCGACGCTCTCCGGCGCCCGGGTGGTGGCGGTCGACCGGATGCCGGGCCGGCTGGCGTACGCGGCCGGCTACGGCGCGCGCTCGACGGTGGACGCCCGCGACGAATCCGCCGCCACCGTGCTGCGCCGGGCCACCGGCGGACGGGGCGCGGACGTCTGCCTGGAGCTGTCCGGGTCGTACCCGGCACTGCACGAGGCGATCCGGTCCACCGCCCAGGCCGGCCGGGTGGTGGCCGCCGGCTTCTACCAGGGCCAGGCCGACGGGCTCGGCCTCGGCGAGGAGTTCCACCACAACCGCATCCAGTTGGTGGCCGCCCAGGTCTCCGGGCCCACCCCCGCGCCGGCGATGGCCGGCCGGTGGACCGGCGACCGGGTGGCACAGACCTTCATGGACCTGGTGGCCGAGCACAGCGTCGACCCGTTGCCGCTGGTCAGCCACATCGTCGACGCCAGCGCGGTCGCCGACGCCCTCGCGCTGCTCGACAGCGGCGCCGGTGACGTCCTCCAAGTCGTGTTGAGGTTCTAGATGACCACCATCGCGCTGGCCTGCCAGGAACAGCTCCTGCCGGGCACCGACCTGATCCAGAAGTACGCCCTCGCCACCGCCCTCGGCTACCAGGGCATCGAGCTACGCGGCCGCGGCGACCTCGCGTTCGCCCGTCGGCTGCCCGAGCTGCGCCGGGCCCGCGCCGCCGGGGTGGTGATGCCCACCGTCTGCGTCGAGATGGACCACTTCATCGGCGACTTCGACCCCGCCCGGTCCGCCGACGCCGTCCGCAACCTGCGCTCCCAGCTATCGGTGATCGCCGAGCTGGGCGGCGTCGGGGCGATGACCCCGGCCGCCTGGGGGATGTTCTCCCGGCGGCTGCCGCCGTTCGAGCCGCCCCGGCCGCCGCACGGCGACCGGCAGGTGCTCCTCGACGCCCTCGGCGAGCTGGGCGAGCACGCCCGGGCCGAGGGGGTCACCCTCTTTCTGGAACCCCTCAACCGGTACGAGGACCACATGGTCAACCGGCTCGACGAGGCGGTGGCGCTCTGCGCCGCGCTGGGGCTGCCGTCGGTCCGGGTGGTCGCCGACACCTTCCACATGAACATCGAGGAGGACGACGTGCACCGCGCGCTGCGCACCGCCGCGCCGTACCTCGGGCACGTGCAGGTCAGCGACTCCAACCGCTACCAACCCGGCGCCGGGCACCTGGACTGGCCGGCGCTGGTGCGCACCCTGCTGGAGCTGGACTACCGGGGGTGGCTGGCGCTGGAGTGCCGGCTTCGCGGCGACCCGGTCCGGGCCCTGCAACAGGCCGCCACGGTGCTGCGGCACGCGCTGCCCCGGCGGGCCGCCGCGTGACCGCCGACGCC
>NZ_JBEXHP010000195.1:0-6027 GCF_040607895.1 Micromonospora sp. NPDC005220 | reverse complement strand
CCGGCCGGCCGGCCTCGTGTCGGTCCGGCGGGGTGCCGGCCCGCGTGGCCCCGGACGACCCGGTGTCGTCCGATGCGGTGTCCACCGGCCGGTCGCCGTCCGGAACGGCGGCCACCACGATGCGCTGCCGCGACGAGCGGGGGACCAGCAGGCCGTCGGGCGTCGCGTCGACGGACGGCGGGCCGTCGGCGTACCTCGGTCGGTGCGCCTGCCACGACGCCGCGCCGCCCGCCGCGTCGAGCGCGCGCAGGTCGCGGTGGTCGCCGACGAGTTCCGCCCGGCCGCCCGGCGGTGGGGTCCAGACCGTGGCGCCGGTGGTGTCGGCCAGCTCGGCGGCCTGGGTGACGAGCTTCGCCTGCTCGTCCGGCTCGGACGGCCAGGTGAGCCAGAGCCGCAGGTCGGCGCCGTAGAGCGGCAGCTCGCCGAGGAGCGCGGCCAGGTGCCCGGCGTCGCGTACCTGCTGGGTGCCGTTGTAGTCGCCGATCAGGAAGCCGCCGGAGCGCACCGTGACGGAGACCGTGACCAGCTCGGGCACGGTGGCGCCGAGCCGGTGGGCGGTGGCCCGGCGGGCCACGAAGTCCGCCCGGGTGGCCAACGCCACACCGGTGGCCAGCGGCAGGTTGACCACCCCGGTCCGGGGCCGGACCAGACCGTCCTCCATGGCGAACCAGCCGGGCAACGGGGTGGCCAGCTCGGGCGGTTGCAGCACCAGCCAGTCCATCGGCTGGCGGGTGACCCGGTCCAGCGGCAGCGCGTGCAGCGGGCCGTCGTCGGCGTCGGGGGCGCGTCCGGGCAGCACCTGCCGGATGTCCGCGCCGTCCGGGCTGACCAGCACGTCGTGCCCCAGCAGCCCGGCCACCTCGGTGAACAGGTCGGCGTGGCGGGCGCCGTCGTCGGCGAGGATCCGCACGTCGTCCGCGGCGTCCCCGGTACGCCGCACCAGATCCGCCACGGCGGGCGCGTCCAGCGGGCGGTCCGGATCGCCGGGCAGCGCCGGCCGCCCCCGGGGGCCGCACACCAGCCAGAGGTCCAGCAGGCCGGGCACCCGCCGGTGCCGGCGCGGGTCGAAGCGGCGGGTGCTCGGCACCCGGTCGATCCCCCGGCCGCCCACGGCCCGCGCCAGCTCTGTCACCGCCGTCCCCGCCTTCGTTCCACCGACGCCGCACCGCCGGCCGGAGCTGCTCGACATCGAGGGCCGGTACCCTCGGCGGTCTCCATGACGGGCGCCATGGAAATCTGGTTCAGATTGATTTGAACGAAGTCGGCGCTGATCCGCAATAGACGGTGACGGCCGAACGGTCTGGGCCGCGGTGACGGAAGGGGACTCCGGTGCTGGCGAAGCACTCCATCCTTGCTCGACTGCTCGTGGTGGTGATGGTCGGCTGCGCGATCCTGGCCGCGCCACGTCCCTCGACCGCCGGGTCCGCGCCGGACACCGAGCCGTACGTGAAGTACTACCTGGTCACGGCGCGATACCAGGGCCAGCCGGAGAATCTCACCGAGATCGCCCGGCGCTTCCTCGGCAGTGGCGAGCGGTCCGCGGAGATCTACCAGCTCAACACCGGTCGGGTCCAGCCGGACGGGGGCCGGCTGACCGACCCGGCCGCCCTGAAGGCCGGGTGGTACCTGGTGCTGCCGTGGGACGCCGCCGGCCCGGGTGTCGAGTACGGACAGTTGCCGGCCGCCCGCAAGCCGTCGGCCGGCCCCACCCCGACCCGTTCGCCCGGCGTACGGCCGGACGGCAGCCCGTCGCCGAGCGCGAGCCCGACGGCGCCCCGCTCTCCGGCCGGCGGCGGGCCGGCCGCGCGGTGCACCGCCACGACCGCGTCGAGCGGCCGGTCGGAGTGGGCGCAACTGCGGATGGCGGCCGACAGCGCGTGGACCCTGACCCGTGGCAACGGGGTCAAGGTCGCCGTCGTCGACACCGGGGTCGACGCCGAGCTCCAGCAGCTCAGCGGCCGGGTCGCGGTGGGCGCGGACGTCACCGTCGGCAACGGGCGCGGTGACGAGGACTGCCTGGGTTCCGGTACGGCGATGGCCGGCATCATCGCCGCCGACGACAGCGTCGAGGGCAGCCCGGTGGGGCTCGCGCCGGACGCGACCATCGTGCCGGTGCGGATGGTCCGCTCCTCGGGCGGCGCCCGGCCGGCCGACGCGGCGACGGCCATCGAGGTGGCGGTCAGCACGGGCGCCTCGGTGGTCGCGCTCGGCTCCCGGGTCGACCTGGCCGATCCGGCGGTCGCGGCGTCGCTGGCTACCGCGCTGGAGCACGACGTGCTGGTGGTGGCGGGTGCGCCGGTCAAGCCCACCACGCTTCCGTCACCGCGCGGTGGATCCGGCGGCGGGGCGCTGGTGCTCACCGGCGGCGTCGGCCCCGGCGGGCAGCTCGCCGAGAAGTATCTCGACGGCTCGGTCGAGGTGGTCGCGCCCGGCATCGAGGTGGCGACGCTCGGCGTTGGCGGCGGCAAGATCGTCGGCAACACCGGCACCGAGTTCGCGGTCGCGTTCGTGGCCGGCGAGGCCGCGCTGATCCGGGCCGCTCAGCCCGATCTCACCGCCGCGCAGGTGAAGGAGCGCATCCGCGGCACGGCCGACCCGGTCGGCGGGCAGGTGGCCGAGGGTGATCCCCGGTACGGCTCCGGCATGATCAACCCGCCGGCCTCGGTGGCGCCCTCGGTGGACGGTCGGGACCCGGCCGCCGCCCAGGCGAACCGCGGTGGCGGGGGCACGCTGTTCGCCGTACTCCTGGGTCTCGTCCTGGCGTTCGGCGCGGGCGGCTTCCTGGTGTTCCGGATGCGCCGTCGCCGGTACGCCGGCTGACCCGCACGGCGGCCGGCCCCCCGGTCATCCCGAGCGGGTGACCGGGGGGCGGGCGGCTACCGCAGCGACCAGGTCTGCTTCGGATTGAACACGCAGGTCCACGCGTTCAACGGAGCGCCGTCGCCGTGCCCGTCCACGTCCAGGCAGCGGTCGGTCTCCCGGTTGAACAGCGACCGGATGCCCTGATACTCGATCCACTCCCACTTCTGGGCCGGGTTGCCGCTGCAGTTGGCGGTCTGCACCGGCGCGCCGTCGCGCTTCTCGCCCCAGGCCACGTCTAGGCAGAGGCCGTTGACCCGGACGGTCTTGTCAGACCCGAACGTCCACCACTGCAGCCGGTCCTCCTTGCACGGCCGCAGGACGACGGGCACGCCATCGCCGGTGCCGCCGGTGGCACAGAGACCGGTTTCCTTGCCGACGAGCTGCTTCGCGCCGCTCGGGCGTTTCGGCGGGGCCGGCTTGTCCGGCTCGGCCGACGGGCGGGCCGACGGCGTCGCACTGGGCCGGGGCGCGGGGGACGCGGCCGTCGACGTCGGCGACGGCGACGGAGACGAGGACTTGGGCGAGGGGCTCGGGCTGGCCGGCGAAAGCTTGAGCCGGCCGTCGAGGGCGTAGAATTCCGTGAACTCCCGCACCTGCCGCAGGAATGCCTGCGTCGCGGCGTCCAGCTCGCCGCCGGTCTGCCGGACCGCGGTGGGTCCGTTACGGTAGGCGGCCAGCGCCAGCAGGCCCGGGTCGCCGTCGAGGCCGGCGAGGTCCCGCCGCAACGCGCAGACCGCGGCGCCGACCGCCGGAACGGCCACCTGCGGGTCCCACGGTGAGGCGCCCGCCGGTCCGTGCGCCCGCCACACCTCCGGCAGGAACTGGGCGATCCCCCGCCGGCCGTCGTCGCCGAGCAGGTTCGCGTCGAAGCCGGACATGGCCATGAGCTGGGCCGCCACCGCCGAGGGCGGCACCTCCGGGCACACCGAGCCGGCGCGCACCACCAGGCCTACGTAGCTTGCCGGCACCGCCCCGGGCTGCTGGCGTGCCGGGTCCGGGCGGGTGGTGCCGGAGCCGCCGAACGCGGCCAGTTCGCCGTAGTACGCCGCGTAGCGGCTGACGTCGTCGACGTACGCGACCGCGGCCGACGGCACGCCCTTGGCCTCGCGTACCTGGTCGAGTCCGGTGTGGAACGCAGCCAGGGACAGCCGCCACGAGTCACCGGGGATCCCGGCCAGCCGCAGTTGCCCGCTGAGGTCGCACATCTGGTGGGCCAGCGCGAGGATGTTCGCGGCGGTGTCGGTGCGGTCCGCTCCCGGCCACGGCGCCCACGACTTCCACCGGTCGTCGTTCAGCCCGGCGAAGCCGCGACCGCCCGAGGTGGTCTTCGTCACGCGTCCGTCCAGTCCGGACTCGGTCATCAGCTGCCCGGCCAGGCGGGCCGGGGTCAGCGTGGGGCAGGAGCGGGCCGCGGCCCGGATGGCGGTCAGGTGCTCGGCAGAGACGGTACGACCGGTCAGTTCGTCGTCGCGGGCGGTGGCGATGCCCCAGCTCACGGAGGCGACCACCATGCACAGCACCGCGAGGCCGGCCGCGATGGCGGCGACGACACGACGCGGGATCCGAGCGAGCCGGGATCGGAGGCCAGGAAGATCGGGTGTCACGGGACTTCCCTTCCGGTGATGACGTCGCCAGGCGTGACGGATGCGCGACGTCCTCGGTTCACCCGACCGGAATCGGATCCGATTCCAGTCCGGCCGCCATTGAACCGACCGGCACACCGAGCCGTCAACGTGACCGCCGCCGGACGCACCGATCCGCGGCTGCCGGATCGCCGATCGGAGTGTTCGATGTCGACTCGCCACCACCCGCCCGGCGCGGGCCCGACCAGCGCCGTCGTGGGCACGGTGACCTCGGGCCGCCGCTCGGGCCGCGTCCGATGAGAGCCGGCACGCTGGTCGCCGTCCGCCGGCCTACGGCACCGTCCGATCAGTACGGCTATTGTTTTCCCTCAGAGGGGCTCGGCGCCGACGTGCCGGGCCGGGCGGGCGGGCACGCCCCACACGTCAGGGGGAGGCGTTCCGTGTCGGCGGTGCCCAACGAGGCGGTGGAACCCGGAGTGCCGGGCGAGGCCGTCGGGCAGGGCTCGCCGGAGAGCCTCATGCGCTGGATCCACGAGCAGTACCGTGAACCGCTGCTGCGCTTCATCACCCGGCTCGTCCTCGGCCGTCAGGAGCTGGCCGAGGACCTGGTCCAGGAGACGTTCCTGCGGGCCTGGCGGAACCTGGGGACGTTGGCCGAGGAGCCGCGCCGGATCGCGCCCTGGCTCTACACCGTCGCCCGGCACGTGGCCGTCGACGCCGGCCGGGCCCGGCAGGCCCGGCCGCCGGAGGTCGCCGTGCCCGACCTCAACCGGCTCACCACGGCCGAGGACGAGATGGACCGGGTGGTCAGCGCCCACACCGTCCGCCTGGCGCTGCGGCAGATCAAGCCGGAGCACCGCGACGTCCTGATCGAGATGTACTACAAGGGAGCCTCGGTCGCGGAGGCGGCGCAGCGACTCGGCATACCCGAGGGTACGGTAAAGTCGCGGACGTACTACGCGGTGCGGGCGCTGCACGCGGCGATCGGCCCGATCGAGTCGGCCTGATGTCACGTCCCGGCGACTACTCGTCCGATTCGCGGCACCGGCGCGGTGTCCCGGATCATCGCTCCGGCGCACCCTCTGTCGGGTCGGGAAGGGGGCGTGATGCGCACCGGCGGTGAGAACCCGACGTCCGAGCACGAGGCCCTGGCGCTCTATCTGCTCGGCGCGCTCGACGAGACCGACCGCGTCGCCTTCGAAGCGCACCTGGCCGGCTGCTGGGAGTGCCTCTCCGCCGCAGGCGACCTGGGCGGGGTGACCAGCGGGCTCGGCGGACTCAGCGCGGCGGACTGGGACGAGCTCGCCCTCCCACCGGCCTCCGTGCTGCCCCCCGCCTCCGTCCTTCCGCCGCGTCCCGTGCCCGGACCGGAGGACGCACTCCCGCCGGGCCGCGATCCGGCGCCCCCGTCGTCGGCCCACCCGACGCCCGGCACGTCGACCACCGCGCCGGCCTCGGACCCGACGCCGGAACCGGGTGACCTGTCGGCTGAGCACCAGGAAGTCACCGGCCAACGCGCCCAGGCACACCACCAGGTAGAGCCCGGCCCGGACCAGGTGTTTCGTGGTCACCACCAACACGC
>NZ_JBEXHP010000194.1:0-6166 GCF_040607895.1 Micromonospora sp. NPDC005220 | reverse complement strand
GGGCGCGCCGCGACCGAGGCAGCCAACCCGGCACGGACCACCGCCGCCAGTTCGGCCCGCCGGCGCGACACGGCCGACAGGCGTCCAGCCAGCTCGGCGTACGCGCGGCGGGCCCGCTCCACCTCCGGCTCAAGCTCGGCGACCTGCCGGCTCAGCCGAACCACCTCAGCAGCGATCGGGTCGGGCGCACGCCGACAGCCGGAACAACCGGCGCTCAGATCCGCCGGCGCACCGCAGGCGGGGCAGGGGTAACGGGTGTCGTTCACCCGGTCATCATCGACAGCCGACCGGGGTACGCCCCAGAGTGCGCGTACTCAGGCCCGGGTGTGCTCGTACACCCAGGTTGCGTAGTCGGGGTTGCCGCTCTCCACCCTGGACACCAGGATCTCCGGCACCTCGTACGGGTGGCTGACCCGGATCTGGTCCAGCAACGCGGTGAGCCGGTCCGGTGCGGTCTTGAACTGCACCGACCACTCGGTGCTCGTCTCCATCCCGGACCGCCACCAGTAGGTGCTGTCCACCTGACCACCCACCTGGGCGCAGGCGGCGAGCCGGCCGGCGACGGCCGCAGCCGCCAGCACGTCGGCGACCGAACGCGCGTCCACCACCGTTGTCACCACGCAGATCTCGTCCACGCCCGCACCCTACGCGGCCAATTAGCGGTTAGCGGCGACCCAGGCATCGATCTGCGCCCACCAATCGAAGAGCCAGTCGATGCGTTGCTGCCGTCCGGTCGGTACGTCCTCCGGTGGCACCGACCAGAACCGCATCACGATCCGCTTGTCCATCGGCAGCTCCCGCCACACGTCGGCGACGGTGAGCATCCGGTCCAGTCCGGTGTGGGCGACGAAGATGACCCCGGCGTCCGGTGCGGCGTCCAGCGCGGCGAGCATCCCACCGGGCTGCGGGGCGAGCACGTGACGCATCCGCTCGGCGCGCAGGGCCATCCGTTCCAGGCCGAGGGAACGCAGCCGGGCGATGGCGCGCAGCCGTCGCTTGGGAGTGAAGTTGCCGCCCTCGGGAAAGATCACGAACGCGTCGTTGTCGTCCAGGCCGGCGGCGAGGTGCCCCACCTGTCGTACCGTCTCCTCGCCGCGCTCCGGGGTCGGCGCGATGAACCGGTTGGGTAGCCGATTGAGCAGCACGTCGATCGCCGGGTCCCACTGGAGGCTGTCCTTGAGGACGATCCGAGGCTCCCGGTGGAACCAGTTGACCAGCCCGTGGATCAGGATGAACGAGTCGCCCGGCCCGGCGTGCCGACAGAGCACCAGCTCGGGCCGGCCGGGCAGCGCGGTGTCCGGGTCGGTGCCCACCACGTCGATGCTCAACCGCAGTGTCCACCGCGCCTGCCAGAAGAACACCCGCAGGAACCAGCCGGCCAGCACGTAGTGCGCACGCTGGAACGCCGGCGACCGGGTCCGCCAGCCGAAACCGGAGACGACCCAGAGCACGAAGAGCGCGAGCAGCGCGGCAGCGTCCCAGACCAGGTAGAAACAGCCGATCCAGAGCAGTCGCAGTGGACGCAACCGGCCCGGCACCAGCGGGGACGCGGCTGCCGCCAGCAGCGCCCAGATCGGCAACGTGGTGACCAGGAGGAAGGCGAGCAGCACGACGGCGGGCGCGAACAACAGCCGACGCAGCCACCGGGGAGGTAACGGCATCACCGCTCCAGGTGGGTGGCCAGGTAGCGCCGGGAGGCGGTGTACGCGCGGCTGATCCGCCGCCCCACCGCCGCCATGTCCCGGTACGCCCACGGCGTGTCGTCGCGTGGGTTGAGCCCGCCGGTCGGCAGGACGTGCACCTCCACCCCCTCGGGCAGCGCCGCCATCTCCCGGAAGAAGCGGTGCCGGCGGGAGATCTCGAACGCGACCTGCGCGATCTCCCACGGCCGGCGCGGCGGGGTCAGCTCCCGTTCGATCCGACCCACCTGAAGGACGTAGATCCGGCGGGCACCGACGGCCACCGCCTCGCCGATCGGGATGGAGTTGACGATCCCGCCGTCCACGTAGTGCGCGCCGTCGATCTGCATCGGCGGAAGCAGGCCCGGCACCGAGGCCGACGCCATGACCGCCGGCACCACCGGACCGCTGTCGAACCAGTGCTCGGCGGCCCGCTCGATGTGCGCGGCGCAGCAACGGAACGGCACCCGCAGGTCGGCGAAGGTGGTGTCCACACCCAACTCGGTCTCGAGCAGACGGCGCAGCGGCCGGGGTGAGTGCAGGTGGGTACGGGCGGCGAAGCGGCGCAGCTGCCGGGCGACCGAGTCGCCGTACACCTCGCTCGCCTCCGGTGAGGCCCAGAGCCGGACCAGCCGGTCGGTCACCGCCTCGGACGGGTCGGCGGCGACCAGCGCGCCGTTCACCGCGCCGATCGAGGTGCCGAGCACCATGTCGGGTTGGATGCCGGCGCGGAACAACGCGCGCAACATGCCGACCTCGACCGCGCCGAGCACTCCCCCGCCGCCGAGCACGAACGCCACCGGTCCCCCCGCCATGTCTCTCATCCTGGCACGGGCCCGCCGCCGACCGGTGGGCCGCCGTCAGCCGGCGGTCGGCGCACGGCAGGCACCATCCGCCGACGGCCGGTGGTGACGGCGTTGACAGGCAGGACACATTCGCGCAACCTGATACCGCTCCCACCCCTGAGGCAGGTGCGATCCGTGAAGGCAGCACTGCATGCGGGCCGATTGCTGGCTCGCAGATACCGACTTCTGGACCAGATCGGCGCCGGCGGCATGTCGGTCATCTGGCGTGCCCGGGACGAGGTACTGGACCGGGTGGTCGCGCTCAAGGTGCTCGCCCCGTCACTCGCCGCCGACGCGCGATTTCGGGGCATGGTGCGCGAGGAGGCACGGGCCGCCGCCCAACTGGTGCACCCGCATCTGACCTCGGTGCACGACTACGGCGAGACGGTCGACCCGGACGGCTCGATCACCTCGTTCGTGGTGATGGAGCTGCTCACCGGTGAGGAGTTGAAGCTACGGCTCACCGAGGGGCCGCTGCCGTGGACCGAGGCGGTCCAGGTGGGCGCGCAGGTCGCGGACGCGCTGGCCGCCGCGCATCGGCTCGGCATCGTGCACCGGGACATCACCCCGGCCAACGTGATGATGACGCAGACGGGCGTCAAGGTGCTCGACTTCGGCATCGCCACCCGGATCGGCGCTCCCGACGAGGACGAGGACGGCGAAACCTTCGGCACCCCGGCGTACGTCGCCCCGGAACGCCTCGACGGCGCGCCGGCCCAGCCGTCCACCGACGTCTACTCGCTCGGCGTCCTGCTGCACGAGGCGCTCACCGGCCGGGTCCCGTATCCGGCGGACACCTGGGAGCAGCTCAGCGCCGCGTTGGCCAGTGGTCCGCCGCCGACGCTGGCCGACCTACCGGACCTGCCCGCACCGGTGGCCCAGATCTGCCTGCGCAGCCTCGCTCGAAACCCGGCCGATCGGCCGACCGCCCGGCAGGTCGCCACCGCGCTCCGCGACCACGCACTGCCGACCGAGCCGCCGACCGCGACCATCCGGGTGCCCACCCAGCCCCTGCCACCGCAGTCGCCCGCCGTCGCAACGGCCAGCGTGCCGACGGCGACCCCGGCGAGACTGGACGCAGGCGCAGCGGACGCCTCCGACGCGGGCGAGCCGGCGACCGGGTCGAGCTGGTCACGGCGACGGCTGGTGTTGCTGCTGGTGCTGGCCGTGGGAGTGACGCTGGCCGGGGTGGCCCTGCTGCCCGAACAGCAGCCGGCCCGCCGGGCGCAGTCCTCCGCTGGTCCGGTGACGACCCCGTCGACCGACCCGCCGGCCATCGGGTCGTCCGCGCCGAGCGCGCCGGCCGGGGCGCCGTCGAGGGAGCCGACCACCGCCGCGCCCAGCTCGAACCCGGGGACCCTGACCGAGGCCGCCAACCGGGTCGACGGGTTGATCGGCGACGGGCTGAGCGCCGGGGAGATCCGCGACGACGTGGCCCTCGACCTGCGCAACGAGCTGCGCAATCTGACCGTGGCGGTCAGCTCCGGCCGGGAAGAGCTGGCGCCGCCGGTGGCCCGGCTGCGCGCCAAGGTCACCGTCCGTCTCGGTGAGGGCGGCATCAGTCCGGCGTACGCGTCCCGGCTCGACGCCGCCATCGCCGAGCTGGGCGCGACCGGGGCCTGAGCCGGCGACACGGGCGGATCAGCGCACCGGCACCCGGGCCGATTCGCGGACGTCGTGCCGGCCGAGGGCGAACCGCCGGTAGACCTCCGCGTAGCCGCTCGCCATCCGCTCGGCCGAGAAGTTCTGCGCGACGTGCGCCACGCAGTCCTCCGGGTCGAGTCGCTCCACCGCGAGCAACGCCCCGGGCAGTTGCTCCGACCGCTCGACGACGAGCCCGGTCAGCCCCGGCCGGACCAGCTCCGGCACCGCACCCCGGTTGAGCGCGACCACCGGTGTGCCGGTCGCTGCCGCCTCCAGCATCACCATGCCGAACGGCTCGTCCCACTGGATCGGCATGATCAGGCAGCGGGCGTCGACAAGCATCCGCAGTGTCGTCGCGCGGTCCGCGTTGAGCACCACTGTCACGTCCTCGTCGACCATCGGCGCGACGACCTGCTCGTAGTAGCGACGCTCGGCCGGCTCGTTGCACTTGCCGGCCAGCAGCAGAGGCAACCCGGCCGCCCGGCACGCCCGGATTGCGGTATCCGGGCCCTTGTCCGGGCTGAACCGGGCCAGCCACAGCACCGGCCCGGCGCCGGGTGTGTGCTTGCGCGGAAAGCCGCGGATGTCCAGCGCGTTGTGCACCGTGCCGGCCCAGGGCAGGTTCGTGTTCAGCCGACGCTGGGCGTGCGAGATCGCCACCAGGGAGACGCCCGAGTCGATGTCGCTGAGCACGTCGCCGTACTCCCCGACGGGGTTCCCGTGCACGGTCGCGACCGTCGGCACGGCCCGGCGGCCGGCGACCAGCGGACCGATCGTGGTGTGGTCGTGGATCACGTCGAAGTCGGCCGGGGTGATCAGCCGATTCACCCGGGCCAGGTGGGCCAGCTCGGGCAGCGACTCGCCGAGCCGCTCGTACTGGACCTCGGCGACGGTGGAGACGAAGCCGTCGGCCGCCGTGCCGTGGTCAGCACCGGCACCGAACAGGGTCACCGCGTGCCCCTGCCCGGAGAGTGCGTCCACCAGGGCGGCGACGACCTGCTCAAGGCCGCCGTAGCCGGGCGGCGGTACGGACAACCAGGGCGGAACCACCATCGCGATGCGTAGCGACCGCTCCTCGGGGCGGCCCGCCGGCGAGTGGTTCACGGCCACGAGTCCTCCCCGATGCTCCCCCCGGTGCGACGGCACCGCCGGTCGGCGGTGGTTTCCCAGTGCCGTCCCGGGTAAACCGGACATGGCGGACGATCACCCGCCCACCAGGAGTTGGTCGTGCACCACCCGCACCCCGGGCGCGGACCACGCCACCCGCTCGACCTGGTCGCGTTCCCACCAGGACCGGACCACCCCGGCGAGGACCAGCGTGTCGCCGTCCACCTCGACGGTCACCCGTTCGCCGCCGAGCGTGCGCAGCAGCGCCCGCTGGACGTCCCGACGCAGCCGCTCGGCGGCCGGTGACGCCGCCGGTCGCACCTCGATCAGGTTGGTGATCCCCCGTACGCCGTCGAGCCGGCGCACCTCGCCCTCGGCGGCCCGCCGCTGCCACCCGAACTCGACCTCGCCGCGCAGCATCAGCCAGCCGTTGGCCACCGTCACGTCCAGCCGCTCGGCGGGCACGAAGCTGTCCCACTCCAGGGCGCGGGTGGCGGCGATGGCGACCTCGGCGTCGGTACGCCCCGGAGTGCCCCGCAGCCGCACCTCCATCTGGTCGGCCACCGCCCGTACGCCCCGGACCCGCTGCGCGCATCGCGTCGCGGCCCAAGCGCGAGCGGCGCCGTCCACGAATCCGGTCAGGGTGACCACGCCCTGGTCGACGGTCACCCCGATCTCGTTCGGTTGCAGCCGGGGGTCCCAGGCCAACTCGGCCAGGACGTCGCGTTGGATCCGCTGGTCGTCGCGGACACTCACCACTTCGGTCATGGCACCCCACCCCCGGTTCCGGTCGCCCACCGAACCTGCCGGGCGGACGGGTGACGGCGGGTGCCCCCGTCCCGGGGTAACGCCGGCCGGGCGGGGAAAATCCGGGGGGGGGGGGGCGGCGGC
>NZ_JBEXHP010000193.1:0-6234 GCF_040607895.1 Micromonospora sp. NPDC005220 | reverse complement strand
CCCCCAGCCCCCACCCCCTCCTTGCTCGTGTTGATCAAGAGGTTTCGGTCACCGGAAGCCGGTTTTCTGACGCAAACCTCTTGATCAACTTGGCCGGGTCGGGGCCAGGGTGGGCTGGGGGCTGTTAGGGGAGGGGGAGGAGGAGGCAGGTGCTGGTGGCGTGGGCTATCAGGCGGTCGGTGGCGTCGGTGAGCCGGGCCTCGGCCAGGGCCGTGCGGCGGCCGCGTTGCAGCACCGTGCCCTCGCAGCGCAGGGTGCCGCTGTCGACGGTGACCGGGCGGAGGAACTTCACGTTGAGGTCCAGCGAGGTGTAGCCGACGCCAGCGGGCAGGGTGGTGTGCACCGCGCACGCGGCGGCGGTGTCCAGCAGCGTCGAGAGCACGCCACCGTGCACAGTGCCCAACGGGTTGTAGTGGAACTCCTGCGGTGTCAGCTCGACGACGACCCGGCCCTCGTCGGCTTCCATCCGGGTCATGTCGAGAAGGTGCATCACCGGCGGCGCGGCCAGTTCACCGGCGATCATCGCCCGGAGCATGTCCAGACCGCTGCGTCGACCGACCTGGGCGGCGTTGACCGACGGGTCCGCCCAGGTGAAGGTACGGCTGCGCACTGGCTCCTGCGTCTGCGTCATGGACCCAGCCTGGCAGCAGGTTGCTGAGTCTGTCAACGAGATCTAGCCTGATCGGATGCGACCCGCGGCTCTGGACTGGTCAGTGGAGAACTGCACCATCGCCCGCGCGATGGAGGTCCTCGGTGAGCGGTGGACGCTGGTGGTCCTCCGCGAGGTGTTCACCGGCGTACGCCGCTTCGACGACATGCGGGTGCGCACCGGCATTCCGCGCCAGGTGCTGACCAACCGGCTCGCCAGCCTGGTGGAGCAGGGCGTGCTGAAACGCGAGCCGTACCGGGAGCCGGGCAGTCGGCTGCGCCACGAGTACCGGCTGACTGAAAAGGGCTTCGACCTGTGGCCGGTGCTGGTCGCCGTGCTCGGATGGGGCGACCGGTACCTCGCCGACGCGGAGGGCCCTCCGCTCGCTGTCCGGCACCGCGACTGTGGCGCCGAGGTCCGCGCCGAACTGCGCTGCGCCGACGGGCACGACGTGGCTCGGCCCCGTGACGTGGTGCCCAGTCCGGGTCCCGGCGCCCGTCGCCGTACCCCCTGACCCGGCGCCCGCCGCACCCTCTGCCGCGTCGCACGCCTGACGCGCTCCCCGCCCCGCCCGTGCCCCGCCCCGTCCCGTGCCCCGTGCCCCGCGCCGTGCCGCCGCGCCCCGGCTCGCGTCGCGCGGGGGCCTCCGCCTCGGTGCAGACAAGACATCGATGGCCGTGCGCGCCAAAAATGGATCGGGCGTCGGTTGGGTGTGACGGTGGCTGTTCGCCAGTGTGTCAGGGGTGTTGCGGCGATGTGGCCGATCAGGATTGGCAAATTTGGGCGAATCTAGGCCTTGTCAACGATCTTAAGTATGTGAATACTTCTGTCTCACCCGGCCAGTTTCCCCAGATCGGCCGGGTTGCCCTCGGGTCAGCCGCCCCCGGCAGACCCGCTCCCCCGCCCAGGAGGTTTGTTACATGCGACCCACGAGGTCCTCATTCCGCGTTGCGGCGACAGTCGCCGTTTCCGGAACCCTGGTCGTCGGCTCGCTCATCGGCGCGCCCGCCCAGGCCGCTCCTGCCGCGTCGCCCGATGCCGCCGCCGCGATCTCCGCGCAACTCGGCGACCGCTCCGCCGGCTCGTACATCGACGCCAGCGGCAAGTCCGTCGTCACGGTGACCGACGCGGCCGCCGCGAGCAAGGCGAGCAAGGCCGGCGCCGTCGTCCGCTACGTCACCCGCGGCGCCGCCGAGCTCAACCGGGCCACGGCCGAGCTGGAGCGCTCCGCCAAGATCCCGGGCACCGCCTGGTGGAGCGACCCGGTCACCAACCAGGTCGTCGTCTCCGTCGACAGCACCGTCACCGGGGCCAAGTTGGAGCGGGTCAAGGCCGCCGCCGCGCGGGCCAACGGCGCGGTCCGGGTCGAGGCCGAGGCCGGCGTGCTGAGCACCCGGATCTCCGGTGGCCAGGCCATCTACGCTGGCGGCGGCGGACGCTGCTCGCTGGGCTTCAACGTGCGCAGCGGCAGCACCTACTACTTCCTCACCGCCGGGCACTGCACCAACATCTCGTCGAGCTGGTACTCGAACTCCGGCCAGACCTCGCTGCTCGGCACCCGGGCCGGCACCAGCTTCCCGGGCAACGACTACGGCATCGTGCGGCACAACAACTCGGCCAACGCCGCCGGCAACGTCTACCTCTACAACGGCAGCTACCGGGACATCACCGGCGCCGGCAACGCGTCGGTCGGCCAGTCGGTGCAGCGCTCCGGCAGCACCACCGGCCTGCGCAGCGGCTCGGTGAACGCGACCAACGCCACGGTGAACTACGCCGAGGGCTCGGTCTCCGGCCTGATCCGCACCAACGTCTGCGCCGAGCCGGGCGACAGCGGCGGCTCGCTGTTCAGCGGCAGCACCGCCCTGGGCATGACCTCCGGCGGCAGCGGCAACTGCAGCAGCGGTGGCACGACCTACTTCCAGCCGGTCACCGAGGCCCTGAGCGTCTACGGCGTCAGCGTCTTCTGACCCACGCACCACACGCGGGCCGCCGGAACACTCCGGCGGCCCGCGTCGCGTTGAGCACCACCGGACCCCGCCGACACCGGGCGAAGGCGACGGCGGTCAGCCGGGCCCGGACGGTCTCGGCCAACGTCGGGAGAGCAGCACGGCGGCCAGCGGTACGCCCGCCTCGGCGGCCGCCGCCAGCCGCTCGGTCAGCCCGATCCATGCCCCGTCGGTGAAGAACTCGACGGCGAACCAGCCGACCAGCCCGAGCAGGAGCGCCGTCGCCGCGAGTGCCCCCGAGCGCACGGGAGCTGGCGAATGGAGGTGCTCCCGGTCGGGGGACGGCGTCGCTCGACGGGATACCGCCAGGGCCGGCCAGACGGCCAGCGCCCCGAACGCCACTCCGGCGGCCACGGCGTGCGTCGTCGAGCCACCGGCCGGGTTCTGCGGGAACGCGACCAGAATCAGGGTCGACAGCCCACCCAGCGCCAGCAGCCCGCGGCCCGCCGGCGCGGCGGTGACCAGGCCGAGCGCGGTCGTCAGGTGGCAGAGGCCCAGGCCGGCCAGCCCGATCGTCATGATCCAGCGATGGTCCGCGCCGGTGGCGGCGAGCGCGCTGATGGTCTGCCGCACCGGGTCGAACCCTTCGGCCTGCGCGGCCTGCGCCAGTGTCCAGCCGCCGATGAGGAACAGCGGTGCGCCACCGGCCGACAGCAGGGCCCAACGAGGAACGGCGGACATCGGGCGATCGTAGCGGTGCGACCGGCGCATTCGTCGGGCCGCGCGCTCCGGGCGGACGTACGACGCCGAGGGCGCGGGTCATCGGCGGGCGGGGGCGGCGATTGCCAGATCAGGCGGGGCGACGGCTCACGGCAGTCGGTCGGGTCGCCCGGAAGCCGGCCCGTCGGGTGGTCCGAGTGGATCGGGGGGTACGACGCCGATGGTCGGCAGGTCCGGGCCGACGCGTACGGTGCCGCCGGCCGACCGGGCGAGGTGTGCCCGCCGGGCGGAGAGGACCGCCAGCAGCGGCCAGAGGGAGACCGCCACCGCCGTCACCCGCTCGGCCAGCCCGGTGCGGGACCCACTGGTCACCTCGAACGCGCACCAGCCGAAGAGCGCGAGCAGCACGAGCGTGGCGCTCAACCCCACCGCCCGGCGGAACGCCCAGGGCGGCTCCGGTCGGGTGGGATGCCCGGTGTCGTGGGCACGCGGCAGTCGCAGTGCCGAGCCGGCCGGCCAGAGCACCAGGGCGAGGACGGCCACCGTCGCCGCGATGCCGTGGCTGAGCGAGCCACCGACCGGCGGCCGGGGAAAGGCGACCAGCGCGATGGTGGCCACCCCGCCGATCGCCAGCAGGAACCGGCTGGGCAGCCCCGCCGCGTGCAGGACGGCGGCGACCGACAGGTAACAGCAGCCGAGCAGCACCAGGGCAACCACCATGATCCACGCGTCGGTGGCGTCCTGCCCCGCCAGCTCGCTGATGGTGTCCCGGACCGGGTCGTACCCGACGGGCTGTCGGGCCTGCGCCACCGTCCAACCGCCCACCAGCAGCACGGGCGCGGCCGCCGCCGTGGCGACGGCCCAGTTCGGTACGGGCCGCATTTCGCCACGTTAACCGGCGCGGCTGCCGGGGGAGCCCGGGTTCGCCGGTCCACGCCACCAGCGGATCGTGCCGGCCTGCCGGGTGCCCGGAGGCGGAGCGGCCACCCCTGACAGAATGCGGGTGAGGACTGTTCCACGATGAGGAGTTGCCAGCCGTGATCCGTACCCACAATGCCGGAAGCCTGCGCGCCGCGGACGCCGGCTCGACGGTGACGCTCGCCGGCTGGGTGGCCCGCCGCCGTGACCACGGCGGGGTCATCTTCGTCGACCTGCGCGACGGCTCCGGTGTTGTCCAGGTGGTGTTCCGCGAGGAGGACGCGCACGCGCTGCGTAACGAGTTCTGCGTGAAGGTCGTCGGCGAGGTGACCCGCCGGCCGACCGGCAACGAGAACCCGGAGTTGCCCACCGGTGAGGTCGAGGTGACGGCCGTCGAGCTGGAGGTGCTCTCCGAGGCGGCCCCGCTGCCGCTGCCGGTCGACGACCAGGTCGAGGCCGGTGACGACATCCGGCTCAAGTACCGCTACCTGGACCTGCGCCGCAGTGGCCCGGCGAACGCGTTGCGGCTGCGCTCGCGGGCCAGCCAGCTCGCCCGGGGTGTGCTGCACGAGCGGGACTTCCTGGAGATCGAGACGCCGACGCTGACCCGCTCGACGCCGGAGGGCGCCCGCGACTTCCTGGTGCCGGTGCGTCTGCAGCCCGGCAGCTGGTACGCGTTGCCGCAGTCGCCGCAGCTGTTCAAGCAGCTGCTGATGGTCGGCGGCATGGAGCGGTACTACCAGATCGCCCGCTGCTACCGGGACGAGGACTTCCGCGCCGACCGGCAGCCGGAGTTCACCCAGCTCGACATCGAGATGTCGTTCGTCACCGAGGACGACGTGATCAACCTCGGCGAGGCGATCGTCTCGGCCCTGTGGAAGGACCTGGCCGGGCACGAGATCACCCGACCGATCCCGCGGATCACCTGGCACGACGCGATGGCCCGGTACGGCTCGGACAAGCCGGACCTGCGCTACGGCGTCGAGCTGACCGAGCTGACCGAGTACCTGCGCGGCACCGAGTTCCGGGTCTTCGCCGGGGCGATCGACGCGGGCGGCTACGTCGGCGCGGTGGTGATGCCGGGTGGCGCGGCGCAGAGCCGCAAGGAGCTGGACGGCTGGCAGGACTGGGCGAAGGCGCGTGGCGCCCGCGGTCTGGCGTACGTGGTGCTGGACGCCGAGACCGGCGAGGCGCGCGGCCCGGTGGCGAAGAACCTTTCCGCCGAGCACCTGGGCGGGCTCGCCGACGCGGTCGGCGCCAAGCCGGGTGACGCGGTCTTCTTCGCGGCGAGCGCCACCACGCGGGAGGCCCAGGAGCTGCTCGGGGCGGCCCGCGTCGAGATCGCCAAGCGGGCTGGCCTCATCGACGAGAGCGCCTGGGCGTTCTGCTGGGTGGTCGACGCGCCGATGTTCGAGAAGACCGACGAGGGCGGCTGGACGGCCGTGCACCACCCGTTCACCTCGCCGAACGCGGAGTGGGTGGACCGGTTCGAGGAGGCGCCGGACCGCGCCCTGGCGTACGCGTACGACATCGTCTGCAACGGCAACGAGATCGGTGGCGGGTCGATCCGTATCCACCGGGGTGACGTGCAGAAGCGGGTCTTCGACCTGCTCGGCATCACCCCCGAGGAGGCGCAGGACAAGTTCGGCTTCCTGCTGGAGGCGTTCAAGTACGGCGCCCCGCCGCACGGCGGCATCGCGTTCGGCTGGGACCGGGTCTGCATGCTGCTCGCCGGTGCCGACTCCATCCGCGAGGTCATCGCGTTCCCGAAGACCCGCGGTGGCTTCGACCCGCTGACCGGCGCGCCCACCCCGATCACCGCCCAGCAGCGCGCCGAGGCCGGCATCGACGCCAAGCCCAAGCCCCCCGCCACCGCCCACACGGGAACGGCGGGCGTGGCAGCCCCGGTAGCCGACCCGGTCTGACCCCTGTTGCTTGGTTGATCAAGAGGTTTGCGTCATCATGGGCCGGCGAGGTGACGGAAACCTGTTGTTGGGGAGT
>NZ_JBEXHP010000192.1:1724-6256 GCF_040607895.1 Micromonospora sp. NPDC005220 | reverse complement strand
GGCACCGCCCGGCTCACTCTGGCGCGGGGCGGCCGGCGTCGAGGACTCGCGCGCACCGGCCGGATCTGCCGGCGTACGCGAGGGGGGTCGTGCCGGTGGCTCGGCCGGGTCCGCCGGCGGCATGCCCCCGCGGGGCCGGTCCGGCTCCGCCGGTGCGCCGTCCGGGCCCAGCTCGGTGCGTTGCTGCTTGGCCGAGCGCAGGTCGTCGATCCAGCCGAACTCCTCGCCGGCTACCGGCTGCTCCGGCTCGGGCTCGGCCGCCCGGCCGCGACCCCAACGGCGGGTCTTGGCGCGGGGGTCGCGCCGCTCGTCCGGGCCCTCGTCCGGGCGGTCCCCACCACGCGATTTCACTGTTGACCCTCTCCTGCGGCGTCGGTGCCGCTGTCCTGCATCGTGCCGGGGGCACCCGTGCCCGTCGTCGGACGGGCGACCCCCGGGGATAGCGCTGGCGCGGTCTGCGCCGTTACGGACGACTCGGGTGTCGGCCTCTCCGGGCGGGCGGCCGGGGCCGGCAGACCACGCACGATCCGGCGCAGCACCGGCAGCCGGCTGGCCACCGACCGCTCCGCGCCGTGCGGGCTGGGCTGGTAGTAGTCGGTGCCCACCAGGTCGTCCGGGACGTACTGCTGGGTGACCACGCCGCGCTGGTCGTCGTGCGGGTAGCGGTAGCCGGTCCCGTGGCCCAACCCGCGGGCGCCGGCGTAGTGCGCGTCGCGCAGCCCTCGCGGCACCGGGCCACCGCGACCGGCCCGGACGTCGGCGATCGCGGCGCCGATGGCGGTGGTGGCCGAGTTCGACTTGGGCGCGGTGGCCAGGTGGATCACCGCCTGGGCGAGGTTGAGCTGCGCCTCGGGCAGCCCGACGTACTCGACCGCGTGCGCAGCGGCGGTCGCGACGCTCAGCGCCGCGGGGTCGGCCATGCCCACGTCCTCGCTGGCGAAGATGACCAGACGACGGGCGATGAACCGGGCGTCCTCACCGGCGACCAGCATGCGGGCCAGCCAGTGCACCGCCGCGTCCACGTCCGAGCCGCGCATGCTCTTGATGAAGGCGCTGACCACGTCGTAGTGGGCGTCGCCGTCGCGGTCGTAGCGCACCGCCGCCACGTCGACCGCCTGCTCGGCGGTGGCGAGGTCGATTCGCCCGCCGCCGAGGGCGGTGGCGGAGGCCGCCGCCGCCTCCAGGGCGGTGAGCGCCTTACGGACGTCACCGGCGGCCAGCCGGACCAAATGGTCCTCGGCCTCGGTGGTCAGTGCCAGTGCGCCGTCCAGGCCGCGCTTGTCGGCGACCGCGCGGCGCAGCAGGCCGCGCACCGCCTCGTCGTCCAGCGGTTGCAGGGTGAGCAGCACGCACCGGGACAGCAGCGGGGAGATGACCGAGAAGTACGGGTTCTCGGTGGTCGCCGCCAGCAGGGTGACCGTACGGTCCTCGACGGCGGCGAGCAGCGAATCCTGTTGGGTCTTGCTGAACCGGTGCACCTCGTCGATGAAGAGCACGGTCTGCGGGCCGCCGGAACGGCGCTGGCGACGAGCCGCCTCGATCACCGCCCGGACGTCCTTCACGCCGGCGGAGAGCGCCGACATGGCGACGAAGCGGCGGTCGGTCGCCCCGGCCACCAGGTGCGCGATGGTGGTCTTGCCGCTGCCCGGCGGGCCCCAGAGGATCACCGACATCGGCGCCCCGCCGGAGACCAGCTGCCGCAGGGGCGCGCCGGGTGCGAGCAGGTGCTCCTGCCCGACCAGCTCGTCGAGGGTCACCGGGCGCATCCGGACGGGCAGGGGCGAATCGTCGGCCACCGCGGTGAAGCCGTCGACACCGGCGGGACCGTCGGGCGCGCTACGCGACCCGGCGGGTTCACCGAGGGAGAAGAGGGCGTCGGACTCCATCACGAAGACAGTACCGGGCCGGGCCCACGACGCCGGAATCGCGCCGCAGGCCCGCCACCGGTGATCGGTTCCGGTCAGCCACGCCCGGGGCGCCGGCCTCGGTACCAGCGGCCACCGCCACCGCCGCGCGGGCCGCTGCCCACCCCGGCCAGGTAGAGCGAGAGAAGGAGCAGACCGATGAGTACGAGGGTGTTCCAGTTGAACAGGTCCGGCGCTCCGAAGTCGGTGTTGAGCAGGTCGAGCAGCAGGGCGAAGCCAAAGACGATGGCCGCGAGAATGGCGAGCATGTCGGTCCTCCGGTGGGGGTTCCCAGTAGGTCGGCGCGTGATGTACCCAATCGGTCGACTCGCCAATCTCCACGGTGGATGTGGCCACGCCGCGACGGCCCGGGGCGGGCGTTGCACCGCCGGCTCCTAGGCTGGACGGCATGATCATCGACGACCAGGTGCTCCAGGAGCGGAGCGCCGTCCTGGCCGCGGTCGGCCATCATCCGTTCGCCCGGCACGCGCTGGGGCGGGCCATGCCGGTGCGCGGGTACCGGCGTGCCGGCGCCGTGCTGTGGTTGGTGCCGCCCGAGCACGGGCCGGCCGGCTGCGCGATCGGCCCGGCGGAGCCGGCGTTGGAGATCTGCGTCGCGCTCGCCGCCGACGGGATGCTCCAGCCGGGGCAGCGGCTGCACCTGCCTCGACACGATCGCGGCCTGCGGGGCGACCGGCTGGCGGTGGCCGAGCACAGCGACTGGGACTTCCACTGGACCGATACACCGCCACCGCCGCAACCGGACGAGCAGTCGGTGGTACGCCTCACCGACGCCGACCAACCGGCGCTGGCGGCGCTTGTCGACGAGTCGTTCCCCAGCAGCACCTCCCGCCCGGGCGACCCACGGGTGGTCGACTGGTACGGCATCCGGGCCGGCGACCGATTGGTGGCGTGCGGGGCGGATCGCAGCCAGGGCGACATCGGCTTCCTCGCCGGCCTGACCGTCGCCCCCGACCAGCGAGGTCGAGGGCTGGGCGCGGCCCTGACCGCTGGAATGACCCGGGCGCTGCTGGCGCGCCATGACGTCGTAGCGCTCGGCGTCTACACGCACAACGTCGGAGCGGCACGGCTCTACCGTCGGCTCGGCTACACCTTCACCCTCCCGCTCAGCTCGATCCGCCTCGCCTGAGAGCGCGCCGCCCCGCCCTCACCGCTCGGCGGCGGGTACCGGGACCGCGGTCGGCTCGACGGCCGGGGTCGCCCGCCGGCCGGCCAGCCAGGCGGGCAGGTAGAGCGGGGCGGCGACGGCCAACACCACAGCGCCGACCACCATCGCGGTGCTGATGCTGGTGGCGGCGGCGAGCGCGGTGAGCACCACCCCGCCGAGCGCGGCGGCCGGCTGCGCCATCATCGAGTTCAGCGAGAGGACGCTGGTCCGGTACGGGCCGTCGACCTGCCGGTGCAGCAGCCCACTGTGCAGCGGGTTGGACGCGCCGTGCACGGTGTAGCAGGCCAGGTACGCGACCAGCACACCGACCGGCCCGGCGAACAAGCCCATCCCGACCACCGTCACGCCCTGCAGGACGCGCAGCAGGGCCGCACCCGGAGCCGCCCCGAACCAGCGCAGCAGCAGCGGAGTCAGAGCCGCGCCGGCGGCCGAGGCGAGCCAGGCGGCCGAGTTCGCCGGCCCGAGCAGCGCCGCGGCGCGTTCCGGATCACCGATCACCTCGGCGAGTCGGACCGGTAGCAGCGACTCGAAGGTGACCATGCCGAAGCCCCAGAACAGCTCGACGGCCACCAACGCCAGCAGCACCCGGGAGCGACGCAGCAGCCCGACGGCCTGGCCGATCATCCGGGGCGCCTGGGCCACCGAGGCCCGCAGCGCCGCGAGCCCGGTGGCCGGCCGCTCCTCGACCAGCAGCACGACCAGCGCGACCAGTGCCGCCGCCTGCGCCACGATGGCGGCCAACACGGGCACCGTGAGCGCGGTGACCGGCCCGATCGGACCGAGCGCGATGAGACCGCCGCTGAGCAGCGCGCCGCCGCCGATCGCCGCACCGATGACGGTGCCGGCGTGGCCGAGGCCCCGCTCGTACTCGGCCTCCGGGTCGGCGGCCACTGTGGCGTCGACGTACCAGGACTCCAGCGGGCCGCTGTCCAGCGCCCGGTAGATGCCCTGCAGAGCCCAGACCACGAAGAACAACACGAACGAGTCGGCCACTGCGAACAGCGCCAGCGACGCGAGGTTGAGCACCCCGGCGGCGAGCAGCACCGGGCGGCGACCGAGAGCGTCCGCGAGGCCGCCGGTGGGCAACTCCAACGCCAGCACCAGCAGCCCCTGCGCCGTGCCGACCAGGCCGATCTGCGGCAACGACAGGCCGCGCTCCTGCATCAGCAGGATCATCACCGGGATCATCAGACCGGTGGGCAGCCAGCGCAGGCCGTAGAGGGTGAGGTAACGGTCCCGGACCTGGCGTACGGTCAGCGCGCTCACTGTGCCTCCTCCGTTAGCGACTGCGGGGCTCGCAACACCGGCTCACTCCTCGCGCTCACGACGCCACCTGAATTCGCGACTGCGGGGCTCGCAACACCGGCTCACTCCTCGCGCTCACGACGCCACCTGAATTCGCGACTGCGGGGCTCGCAACACCGGCTCACTCCTCGCGC
>NZ_JBEXHP010000192.1:0-1627 GCF_040607895.1 Micromonospora sp. NPDC005220 | reverse complement strand
CGCTCATCGGAGGCCCTCGCGCAACGGGTAGGCGGCCAGGAAGACCTGCACCGGGCGGGCCTCCGGGTCGGTGGCGGCGTCGGGCTCGGCCTCGCGGTGGTAGCGCTCCAGCACCTCCCACACCTCCGCCTTGAGTTCCTCGAGTCGGGCGGGCGGAATGGTCATGAAGATGTCACCCATTCCGAAGCCGTCCCGCCAGGCGGGTGACCACTCGTGCTGGGTGGCGAACCAGCGGTCGGCGGTCTCGACGAGGAGACGCACCTGGTCGCCCTGGATCCACTCGATCGCGGCCCGGGCGTCAGGGTCGTCATCGAAGTCGCTCGGCTCCCAGTTGGTGACGTCGTGCGCCGCCTGCCACCACCGTTGCCGCCCGCTGCCTCGGTCGGGATCCTCGATGACGAGCCCGACCTCGGCGAGTTGGCGCAGGTGGTAGCTGGTCGCGCCGGTGTTGGTGCCGAGCAGTTCGGCGAGGGTGGTGGCGGTGGCGGGCCCCTTCACCCGCAGGGCGCCAACCAGCCGCATGCGGAGCGGGTGCGCCAGGACCCGGACCTGCCGCTTGTCGATGCGGACCTCACGTAGCGCCGCCCGCGGAGCGTCTTCATCGTTCACCATGCCTGCACACTATCTCTGCACACTTTCTGTGCACAAGAGTTCTGCACAGAAAGTGTGCACGATCAGTTGGCGAGGACTTCGCGTACTCCGCGCAGTCGCGTCCGCAGCAGGGAGGCGGCGCGGGTGGAGTCGAGGCGTACGTCCAGGGGGCGGACCAGGCCGGTGGCCGCGCTGGTGCTGGTCTTCAACCCGGCCGGGTCCAGGCCGTACCGCTCAGCGACCAGCAGGCCCAGCTCGGCCCGGCTGACCGCGTCCGGGCCGGCCACGTTGAGCAGACCGCCGTACGACGAGGCGACCAGCTCCAGCACCGCGTCGGCCAGGTCGGTGACGTCGATCGGGCAGCGCAGTTCGTCGCTGAACAGGGTGGCCCGGCCGGCGAGCGCGTCCCGGCAGAGCTGGATCTGTTTGCTGCCCTCCCCCACGATCAGGGAGGTCCGCACCACTGCCGCGCCCGGGTCGATCGCCCGCACGGCGGTCTCGGCCGCCGCCTTCGCGGCACCGTACGCGTGCACCGGCGTCGGTGGTTCGTCGTCGGCGTACGGCACGGGTCGTCCGGCGTGCAGCGCGTCGCTGGACACATGCACCAGCCGGGCACCCACCTCGGCGGCGGCGAACGCCACGTGCGCGGCCCCGTCGGCGGTGACCGCCCAGTCCCCGTACCGATAGGGGGTCCCGACCACGGCGTCCGGCCGCACCTCGGCGACCAGCGCGCGCACGGCGGACCGGTCGGTCACGTCCAGCCGCCGTGCCGCGACCCCCGGCACGGCGATCTCACCGGAGTGAAACGTCCCAACAACCGACCAACCAAGCCTGAGGCCCCGCCGACAAACCTCCCGCCCCAGAAACCCACTACCCCCGACGACAAGTACCCGCATCCCGGCCCACTCCCCCACTGACGATCAAGAGGTTTGCGTCATGTCGCCCGGCGGTGATTACGCAAACCACGAGATCAACCAAGCAACAGGGGGCAGACCCGGTCGGCGACCGGGGCTGCCACGCCCCCCCGTCCCGGGTG
>NZ_JBEXHP010000191.1:0-6274 GCF_040607895.1 Micromonospora sp. NPDC005220 | reverse complement strand
CGCCCCGACGAGAAGTCGGGGCGGCTCGGGGCGTCCTGGCTGGGGCCGCCTAAGCGGCCGTGATCAAGTGACGAAAAGGAGGTTCCGACGCCGCTTCCGACCTACTTTCCATCACCTGATCATGGGGCACCACGGCGGACCGACGACGGTGTCAACCCAGCGCGCGCAGGCGGTCGGAGAGGTCGCTGGCGAAGAAGTCGAGGAAGCCGTCCGGGTCGGGGCCGGCGTTCTGCAGGACGATGTGGTCGAAGCCGGCCTCGACGTACGACCGGACCTTGGCGACGTGCGGTTCGGGGTCCGGGCCGACGGCGAAGAGTTGCCGGATGTGCTTCTCCTCGACGTGCGCGCTGGCCGCGTCGAAGTTGACCGGGTTCGGCAGCTCGCTCATCACCTTCCAGCCGGTGACCAGCCACCGGCTGGTCTGCAACACCGCCTGCACCGCCTGCTGCTCGTCGGTGGCCCAGGCCAGCGGCACCTCGGCGTAGCGCGGGCCGGAACCCTGTGCGCCTCGGTAGTGCTCGACGATCGACGCGTCCGGCGCGGTGGCGAACAGGCCGTCGCCCAGTTCGGCGGCGAGCCGCGCCGACGCCGCACCGCTGGCCGCCACCGCGATCACCGGCAGGGTGTCCGGCAGATCGAAGACCCGGGCGTCCTCCAGTTGCAGGTGCCGTCCCTCGTACGACTGGTAGCCGCCCTGCCAGAGCAACCGGATGATCTCCAGCGCCTCGCGGAGTCGCTCGTGTCAGCCCCGCACGCTGGGGAAGCCCTGCCCGACCACGTGCTCGTTGAGCCGCTCGCCAGCGCCCACCCCGAGGGTGAACCGGCCGTCGGAGATCAGCGCCATGGTCGCCGCGGCCTGCGCGATGATCGCCGGGTGGTAGCGGACGGTCGGGCAGGTGGCACCGGTGGCCAGGCGCAGCGTGCTGGTCCTGGCCGCGATGGCGCCGAGCACGCTCCAGGTGAACGAGGAGTGCCCCTGCGCGTCCAGCCACGGGTGGAAGTGGTCGCTCATCTCGACGAAGTCGAAGCCAGCCCGTTCGGCCAGCACGGCCTGTCGGATGATCTCCTGCGGGCCGTACCCCTCCGAGGTCAACTTGTAGCCGATCTGCATGGTGCCCCCGTTGTTCGTCCGGCTGGCACGCGTCGATTCCCGGCCGGGCCAGCGCCAAACGCCAGCGGCACCTGCGAACCAGCCTCCTAGGATGCTGTACGCGGTGTGACGTGTCGGCGCCACGGCAAGCCCAACCCGGGCCGTACACCTCATCTGCCCGCCCCCGAAACGCGTCAGCCCGTGCCCCCAGCCAGGGGGCACGGGCTGACGAGTGTCCGTCCTACTTGGAGGGCTCGGGCAGCTTGCAGTCGATCTTCGGGTTCGCGCCGATGTAGTTCAACGGCCCGGCCACGATAGTGACCAGGATGGTGCCGGCCTCGGCGCAGTTGGTGTCGTCGCCGCTGTAATAACCACGCTGGCCAGCGGCGATCGCGCCGATCACCAACCAGATCACGACGATGACTCCGAGAATCGAGGTGCCGCGCATCGCTGCCTCCTGAGGTATGTGGTGGATCTGAGGTGCAGCCGTTGTACCCAATCGGGTCGCGCGGCTAACGGTTGCGGGCAACGACCCCCGCCGGATCCTCCATCCGGCCGATGCGGTCCGCCGTTGTGTACCGCCCGGGCATCCGCCGCCCGCACCGGGTAGCGTCTGTCGGCTATCGGATCGGCGACCGACCTCGCCGCATTCGGGTCAGTGGACGTAGAACTGCCTCACGGCCCCGCCGAGGAGGACTCATGGACGCCCCGTCACCGCCCCTGTACATCGACCGTCCCGAGGACGTCGCGGTCGCGGCCCGCGCGCTCGCGGGCGGCGCGATCGTCGCGGCGGCGTTCGCCAACTTCTACGCCATCGTCGCGCGTCCCGACGCGGCCACCGTACGCCGGGTCAACCTGGCCAAGGGCCGACCGGTCCACCAGATCGGCAGCATCACCACCGCGACCGGCCGGATCCCCGGGATGTTCGACTGGACGCGGATCTCGCCGCGGCTGCCGGTCGGTCGAGTGCGGGCGCTGATGGACGCCCTCTACGGCGCCGGGCCGTTCGGTTTCCGCGGGCCGGCGGCGGACCGGCTCCCCGAGCACCTCACCCAGATCGACCAAGGGTTGCGCACCACTCAGGTGATCGCGCCGGGCCTGACCTGCCCGTCCAACGTCTTCTTCGAGCGGGCGCTCGCCGAGACCGGAACGGATCACCTCTACATCACCTCGGCGAACCGGTCCCGGCACCTGACCGGCACGGCGGAGGAACCAGCGCACTGGAAGGCGGGAGCGCTCGCCGCCGACTTCGCCCACCTCGACGACCTGGTGGTGCTGGTGCACCGGGACGAGGCGGCCGCCCGCGCCGCGTACCCGGGTTACCTCACCACGTCGGTGACCCTGCTCTCGTTCCACGCGCCAGAGGGTGACCTCGAAGAACCGCCGGTGCTCACCGTGGACCGACACGGATCGCTGCACCTGGACGACGTCCGCCGCGCCGCCGCGCCGCTGGGCCTCCAGGTGCGCCTGGCCGGCGGCGCCCGGCACCGACTGCGGGTCCGGGGGTACGCCGGGGCTCTGGTGTGAGCGTGGGTTCAGTGCGGCGGGGAGGGGGTCTCCGGCGGTTTGCCGTGGCTGCGCCGGAAGTCCGCGTAGGCGACGCCGGCCAGCACCAGCAGCCCGCCGAGGGAGGCGAAGACCGGCGGTAGGTACAGCAGGGCGGGCGCGATGGTCAGCAGCGCCAGCACCCCGCCGGGTCGGGACCAGGACACCCGGCTGAACACCTCGTACTCGAAGGAGGCCCGGCCGGCCAGGAACAACGCCGGGCCGCCGAGGATCACCGCCACCCAGGCCGGCGGGGTCCGCCCGGTCGGCTCGTGCAGCACCAGGTGGAAGCCGGCCGCCGTGGTGACCACGCCGGCGATCATCAACAGATGGGTGTACGGCGCGCTGAACAGGAACTTGCTGGGCGACTGGGCCGCCTTGATGGCGGTCGGCAGCAGCTCGCCGGACTTGTGCACGTAGATCCGCCAGAGCAGCAGGGTGGTCAGGAACGCCACCGCGAACGCGCCGATGTTCTCGGCCTCGTTGTGCTCCATGCTGAACATGGTGCCGATCGTCAGGATGGCGTCGCCGAGCGCGATGATGAAGAACTGCTGGTAGCGCTCGGAGAGATGCTCCGCCGTGACGTTGCGCTGCTTCTCCGGCACCACCCCGAGTCCCGGCACCGGGTACGCGAGCCGGAAACCGAGGTAGTCGATGGCGAGCGCGACGGCCCACCACACGATCCGGGCGTCCCCGCTGACGAACGCGCCGATGACCCACGGGATCGCGGACACCACGAACCAGACGAAGATGCGGGCCGCCCGACGCTGGGTCTGCGGTTCGCGGCGTACCGCTGGCATCAGGAACAGTCCGCGTCCCAGGTGGATCGCCACGTACGTGCCGGCGAAGACGAGGCCCCGATTGTTGAACGCCTCCGGGATCGCCGTGGTCATCAGCAGCGCGCCGAACATCACGGCGCTGATCAGCAGCTTGATCTCGGTGCGTTCCGGGTTGTACAGGTCGGTGACCAGCGTGGTGATCGTCCAGGTCCACCAGACGGCGGCCAGCATGATCAGTGCCTGCGCGGCTCGGTGCCAGTCGAGTTGCTCGATCATGCCCTGGGAGATGAGCGCCAGCGCGACCACGTACACCAGGTCGAAGAAGAGTTCGAGCAGGGTGACCCGGCGCGGGCCCTCCGGGTCGCGCACCGGCGGACGGTTGGCTCGCGGCGACCCGGGTTCCGGCGCGGGGAGGTGCACGGGTCACTCCTGCGGAACCGGTCGACTCGACGGACCTGTCCGGTCCACCTCGACGGACGGTAACGAGCGGAGAAGCGCCGGACCCGGCGTTCCGCCCGCTCTTCCCCCGACCGGGTTGATCGACTCGGGTGGCGGGGTGGTTACCCGGTCTGCCCAGATGTCGACCGAATTTCGGTGCGGGGGGCGGCGAGAGCGTCGACCAGGCGGCGGGCCGAGCCGGCCAGGTTCCATCGTTGGGCGAGCTCGAGCAGCCGGTCCGGGTCGGCCGGCGCGGTCGGCAGCGCGGTGGGCAGCTCCGGCAGGGGCACGTCCAGGGCGACCCGGACCACCGTCGGCGCGACGTCGAGGTAGTCGCGCGCCGCGACCAACTTGGCGCGCAGGCCCGGTGCGAAGGACGAGTCGGAGTCGTCGAGCGCGGCCAGGATGCCGGCGATGCTGCCGTACCGTTCGATGAGTCGGGCGGCGGTCTTCTCGCCGACGCCCGCCACCCCGGGCAATCCGTCACTGGGGTCGCCGCGCAGCGCGGCGAAGTCGGCGTACCGGTCGGCCGGCACGCCGTAGCGGGCCCGCACCGCGGCGTCGTCGCAGTCGTCGAGCTTGGCGACGCCGCGCCCGACGTAGAGCAGCCGGACCGGTCGGGTGTCGTCGACGAGTTGGAACAGGTCCCGGTCTCCGGAGACCACCTCGACCGGGCCCGGCTGGGTCACCGAGAGGGTGCCGAGCACGTCGTCCGCCTCGTAGCCGGTCGCGCCGACCGCGGTGATGCCCACCGCGGCCAGCACCTCCAGGATCATCGGCACCTGCGGGGAGAGGGTGTCCGGGACGATCTCGCCGCCCTGCGGGGCGACCCGGTGCGCCTTGTACGACGGCAGCAGGTCCACGCGCCACGCCGGGCGCCAGTCGTAGTCCAGTGCGCAGACCATCCGGTCGGCGCCACGCACCCGGATCAGGGTGGCGAGCATGTCGAGGAAGCCGCGCACCGCGTTGACCGGGGTGCCGTCCTCGGCCCTGGCGGCGGATTCCGGAATGCCGAAGTAGGCCCGGAAGTAGAGGCTGGCTGCGTCGATCAGCAGGATCGGGGGTCGGTGTGCCACGCCGGACAGCCTGGCACAACCGTCCGACGATCTGGCGTACGCCCGGCCGTGCGGTGGTGTCAGCGCCGCTCGTCGGGCTGGTAGACGGTCTCCCGTCGGGCCAGGTGCTGCACGATGTAGCTGGTCACCAGCAGCAGGATCGCGACCACCACCTCGACCCAGGCCGCGATGCCGTCGGCGACGGTGACGCCGATGATCAGCAGGACCAGGCCGACGAGTGCGAGCACTCCGGCCCAGAGTTGGCGGCGGCGGGTCGCCGCCCGGCTCGCCTGGTCAGCTGCCACGTCTGTCCTCCCGGTGGGGGAGTCCGGGCGGCTCCCTGCTTCCAGGCTATGGCTGCCGGTGGAGTTCGATCAGGATAATCGGCGCGTGGCCGGCCGTCGACGCAGAGCGTTCCAATCCGGAACGGACTATAGTCGGGGCGGAACCGATGGAGGTAGCGGGTGCGGCGAGAGGATCTTGCCGATGCGGACTGCGGCATCGCACAGGCGCTCGGCGTACTGGGGGACTGGTGGACCTTCCTCATCGTCCGCGACGTCGCCGGCGGGACGACCCGCTTCGACGCGCTCCAGCGCGAGTTGGGCGTGAGCCGGCGGGCGCTGACCGAACGACTCGCCGCCCTGGTCGAGCAGGGTGTGCTGGTGCGCCGGCCGTACTCGCACCACCCACCCCGGTACGACTATCTGCTCACCATCAGGGGCGAGGGGCTGTTGCCGGTGCTGATCGCGCTGCAGGACTGGGGGACGAGACATCTCATGGGTGACGGTGAGGTGACCGCGACGGCCGACGCCGGCTCCGCCGAGGCGCGCCGGGCGCACGACCTGGTCGGGCGGCGGCTGCCCGAGGTCGTGCTGCCGGCCGCCGACGGGCCGCCGGTCGCGGTGGCCGGGACAGCCGCGTGGACCGTTCTCTACCTGTTCCCCGGGGCGTACGCGCCGGGGACGCACGGCTACCCGCCCGGTTGGGCGGAGATCCCCGGCGCCCGGGGGTGCACCCTGGAGTCGACCACCTACGCCAACCGTCATCCGGACTTCCTGGCCGCCGGTGTGCGGGTGTACGGCATCAGCACCCAGCGG
Source organism: Micromonospora sp. NPDC005220 (assembly GCF_040607895.1). Classification (NCBI taxonomy): domain Bacteria; kingdom Bacillati; phylum Actinomycetota; class Actinomycetes; order Micromonosporales; family Micromonosporaceae; genus Micromonospora; species Micromonospora sp. NPDC005220. The sequence goes on along the minus strand of NZ_JBEXHP010000191.1, from coordinate 270 downwards.
CCTGATCAGCTCGCCGAGTTCGCCGCGTACGCCGAACTGCCGTTTCCGTTGCTGTCCGACGAGGACGGTCGGTTGGGGGCGGGGCTGTTGCTGCCGGTGTTCCGCGCGGGCGGGGTGGCCCGGTTCAAGCGGCTGACGCTGCTGGTCGACCCGACGGCGGTGGTGCGAGCCGTGCAGTTCCCGGTCACCGACCCGGCCGGCTCGGTGCAGGAGATGCTCACCCTGGTCCGTTCGTACGCGCAGGCCCCCGGCTGACGCCTTCGCGTCGGC
>NZ_JBEXHP010000190.1:0-6427 GCF_040607895.1 Micromonospora sp. NPDC005220 | reverse complement strand
AAGATCGTGCTCGATCCTTGTTGTAGTGGCATCAGCAACCGCCGAGGCCACTACTTCCTGGATCGAGCACGATCTTGCGGTGCGGTGCTGCGGTGCGGCCCGAGGGGTGGCGCCGGGCGAGGGGGGCTCCCTTGACCGGGGCGCCGCCCGAGCCTGCGCGGGGCCGCGTGCTGCCGCTAGGTGGTCGGCGGGTCGTGCGGCTCGCCCGGCGCGCCATCGGTGACCGGCAGCAGGACCCGGAAGGTGGTGCGGCCCGGCTCGGTCTCCACCCGGATGTCGCCGTGGTGTTTGTGCACCACGATCCGGTACGAGATGTCCAGCCCCAGGCCGGTGCCCGCGCCGACCGGCTTCGTGGTGAAGAACGGCTCGAAGATGCGCGGACGCACCTCCGGTGGGATACCCGGACCGGTGTCGGTGATGTCCACCGCCAGCAGGTCACCGGACCGTCCGGTGCGGACGGTCAGCACGCCCTTCTCCCCCATCGCGCCCAACGCGTTGTCGATCAGGTTGGTCCACACCTGGTTCAGCTCGGCCGCGTACGCCGGGACCGGCGGGAGGCTTCGGTCGTACTCGCGGACCAGCTTGACCTCGGCGGGGATCTTGCCCTTGAACATCACCAACGTGGCGTCGAGCAGGTCGTGCACGTCCACCACCCGGTGCGGCGCGCGATCCAGCTGTGAGTACTGCTTGGCGGCGCCCACCAGCCCGGAGATCCGGGTGACCGCGTCGCCGATCTCGCGCATCAGCAGCTCGGTGTCGACCGTGTAGGTGAGCCAACGCACCGCCGCCTCCAGGTCCGCGGCCCCGACCGCGGCCTTCACCTGCGCCAGCCAGGCCGCGTCGAGCCCACCGCCGACCAGGATCGGCGCCAGGTCCCAGGCCCCGCCGACACCGTGCTCCTCCAGCCAGTCGGTCAGGGTGTCCTCGGCGTCGGCGGTGGCCATCGGGGTCAACTTCGGCGCGGTGGCCACCCGGGCGACGGCCTCCTCCTGCAAGGCGACCAGGCCGTGCAGGGCCCGGCCGTCGAGACGCCCATCGGCGATCATGGCGAGCTTGTGCCGCATCCCGGCGACCCGGTCCCGCAGCACCGACGTGGCCCGCACCGCCGCCGCGGCCGGGTTGTTCAGCTCGTGGGTCAGCCCCGCCGACAGCGAACCGAGGGCCAGCAGCCGCTCCCGCTCGCCAACGATGGCCTGACTGTCCCGCATCCCGAAGAACAGCCCCTCCAGCAGGTGCATGGGCATCGGGAACCAGGACCGCAGGGCGTACGCGAAGTCCTCCGCCGGCAGCACGAAGAAGTCCGCGTCGGTCACCGCCCGCAGACTGTTGCGGTAGATCTGGTCGACCTGATCCCCCAGGTACGCCTGAGTAGCCCCGCCGTACACCCCACGCTGGTCGGTCCGGCTGACCTCGACGTCGTCGCCGCGCACCTGACGACTCAACGCCACCGCGCCGCGCAGCAGCACGAAGAAGCAGGTCGCGGGCTCACCCTCGCCGTACACGAGGGTGCCTCCGGCGCGCCGCTCGACCCGACCGTGTTCCGCCAGCCAGTCGAGCTGCCGGTCGTCGAGCGCCTCGAACAGGAACAGGGTGCGCAACTGCTCCGGTGTCAGCCGGTCAGACTCGGTGGTCATTGGCCCTCCAGGTAACGGTGCACCAGCGAAACGGCCATCGCGCCCTCGCCGACGGCCGAGGCGACCCGCTTCACCGACTCGGCCCGCACGTCCCCGGCGGCGAACACGCCCGGCACGCTGGTCTCCAGGTGGTACGGGTCGCGCGACAGCGACCAGCCGGCCGGTCGCCGCCCCCCGGCGAGGAGGTCCGGACCGGTGACGATGAAACCACGCCCGTCGCGGACCAGCACCCCGTCCAGCCAGTCGGTACGCGGCTCCGCGCCGATGAAGATGAACAGCCAGGAGGTGTCGACCGAGCGGGCCTCCCCGGTGCGGGTGTCGCAGAGGGTGAGCCGTTCCAGGTGGTCCTCCCCCGCACCGCCGACCACCGCGGTGTGCGGATGCACGGTGATCTTGTCGATCCGATCCAACTGGTCGATCAGGTAACGCGACATCGAGGCGGTCAGGTCCGCACCACGGATGAGCAGGTGCACCCTCGCCGCGTACCGGGAGAAGTGCACCGCCGCCTGGCCGGCGGAGTTGGCCCCGCCGACGATGTAGACATCCTGTTCGACGCAGCTCGGCGCCTCGGTCGCGGCGGCGCCGTAGAACACCCCCCGCCCGGTGAAGTCGGCCAACCCCGGGGCGTCGAGCACCCGGTACGACACACCGGTGGCCAGCACCACGGTGTGCGCGGCGATCTCGGTGCCGTCGCCGAAGCGCAGCAGCCGGGCGCCGCCGGCCTCGCTGAGGCCGACCACCTCCCGGGCGCTGAGCAGCTCGGCGCCGAACTTGACCGCCTGCCGCCGGGCCCGATCGGTCAACTGCGCGCCGGACACGCCGTCCGGGAAACCCAGGTAGTTCTCGATGCGGCTGCTCTGCCCGGCCTGACCGCCGGTCGCCCGGCGCTCCACGAGCACGGTACGCAGCCCTTCCGACGCGCCGTACACCGCCGAGCCGAGACCGGCCGGACCCCCGCCGATCACCACCAGGTCGTAGAAGTCACACGCCGGCACCACTGTCAACCCGGCCAGCGCGGCCAGCTCGGCCTCACTCGGGGCGACCAACGCCTTGCCCTCGGGCGTCACCACCAGCGGCACGTCCGCCTCGGTGGCCCCGGCGGCGTCGAGCAACCGCACACCCTCCGGGTCGTCGGACAACAACCACCGGTACGGCACCAGGTTACGAGCCAGGAAGTCGCGGACCTTGAACGACGGCGCCGACCAGCGGTGCCCGACGACCCTGATCTCGGCGCTGGCCGCGTCCGGGGTGATGGCCCACGCCTCCAACAGCCCGTCGACCACCGGGTACAGCTTCTCCTCCGGCGGGTGCCAGGGCTTGAGCAGGTAGTGGTCCAGGTCGACCACGTTGATCGCCTCGATCGCGGCGTCGGTGTCCGCGTACGCGGTGAGCAGCACCCGACGGGCGGCCGGGAAGATGTCCATTGCCGATTCGAGGAATTCGACGCCGGTCATCTCCGGCATCCGGTGGTCGGCCAGCAGCAGTGCCACCTGTTCGCCGCGCAGCTTGACCTCGCGCAGCGCGTCCATCGCCTCCGGGCCGGAGGAGGCTCGCAGCACCCGATAGCGGTCGCCGTAGCGGCGCCGGATGTCCCGGGCGACCGCCCGGGACACCACGGGGTCGTCGTCGACGGTCAGGATCACCGGGTTCGCCATGGCGCCATGAAATCACCTGTCGAGGGTCGACCGCACCACCGCCGGAGCTCGGGTGCACGGTTGATCGCGTGCGGGATGGGTAAGCCGGGGAGCCGCGCGGGTGGCCGGACATCGACGATCCGCCCGGTTGCCGCGCACACCTCGGGGGGCCCATGGCGGACGCGACACCGACCGGACCGACGACGTCGGGCGGGATCGTGGAACTGCGGGTGCACGGTGTCTCCGGCGCGGGGGCGGATCAGGTGTTGAACCGGCCGTACGTGCACCAGGTCGCCGGAGACCGCAGCGGGGGGGTTCTACCGACCGCGTCCCGGCTATCCGGACTCCACCGGGACGGACGGGGTGACGCTGGAGGCGTACCGCTGGAGTGACCTGCCGTCCGGCACGGCAGTACGCACGTTGTCGCTGGTCTTCCTGCTGCCGTTCATGCTCTGCAACGTGGCGCTCTGGATGCGCCCGGCGAACACCGTGTCGCAGCGCGGCTTCATGGCGCTGTGCCGGGTGCTCGCGCTCACGCTCACCGCGCTCTACGTGCTCTCCATCGTCGGAGTGGCGCTGGACCTGATCGCGTGGCGCTGCATGGACACCCCGTCGTGCCTGGCCGGCCGGAGTTGGCTGTCCTGGCTCGGCGGGCGCCCGATCGGGCTACGCCTGGGTGTGCTGGCGCTCGTGCCGGTCGCCACCATCGGGCTCGTCTGGTGGCTGGGCGCCCGCCCGAGCCATTCGTTCGACGCGTTCCGAACGCCGTCGACGCCGACGTCGGAACACCGGTTGAGCGCCGTCGGCCAGTGGGACGGCGAGCCGCTGGTGGGTCGACTGCGCTCGGTCCACGTCGCGGCGGCGTTCGCCACGCTGAGCGGCAGCCTGCTGGCCGCGCGAGCCAGCCAACACGCCTCGTGGGTGACGGCGATCCTGCTGACGGCCACCGGGTTGGTGTTGCTGAGCTGCCTGATCCTGGTCACCGTGGTGCCGAGCATCGACCGCACCGACCCGTCACCCCGGGTCGACGCGGTGTTCCGCGGGCTGCGCACCATCACCGTCGGCCTGACGATGTCGGTGATCGTGCACGTCGTCATCAGCCCGGCGCCGTGGCCGCAAGGCGGTGCGCTGCCCGGTTACGGCGCGATTGTGGCCTGGCTGTTCGTCAGCCAGACCGTGCTGGTGGCGGCGCTCGCGGGCTGGTGATCTGGCGGCGGGGTGGTGGGCAGCGCCGGTCACCTCTGCGCGCGTTGGGATCGCCGGTCTTCATGACGGTCTCGGCCGGGCTCGCCGTGGCGTTCTCCGCCGAACTTGTCTACCGGGTGGCGGACCTGCTCGACCGCGACGGGACGACCGCGGACAGCCTGGAGACCAGCCCTCCCCTGGCGTACAAGTGGGCGATCTTCGGGTTTTTTCTGGCCGTGATGACCACGCTGCTGGTAGCCGGCCTGGTCACCAAGGTGACGCGGCGCGGGCGGCGGCGGGCCGCGCGGGCGATCGTAACCGCCGACTTTCCGCACGCGCCGCCGCAGGCGGCGGACCGGCTGCGGCGGGTCGAGCAGGCGGTGGCCCGGGCCCGTTTCACCGAACGGTTGGAACCGCTCTCCGTGGTGTACGCCGGCCTGGCGGCGCTCGGCCTGGCCACCAGCGTGCTCGCCATGCTCCAGCTCCCGCCGGACGACGTGGCGAAGCGCTACGTCGGGGTGCCAGCGGGCATGGTCAACTTCCTGATCGGGTCGGGTAGCTACGTGATCGCCGCGATCCTGCTCGGTCTGATGGTGGGCGGCATCTTCGCGTATCGGACAGCGCAGTTCCGTCGGTACGTGGGCGTGCTCTGGGATCTGGGCACCTTCTGGCCCCGCGCGGCGCACCCGTTCGCGCCGCCCTGCTACGCCGAACGGGCTGTGCCGGAGCTGGCCAAGCGGATCTCCTACCTGGCCGGGCAGGGGCAGGGTGTGCTGCTGGCCGGACACAGCCACGGCTCGGTGCTGCTCGCCGCCACGGTTCTGCAACTGCCCACCCGGACCACCGACCGGGTCGCCCTGCTGACCTACGGGTCGCCGCTGGGCCGGCTGTACTCCCGGCTGTTTCCGGCGTACGCCGACGAGCCGGCGCTGCGGGAGATCGGCGAACGGATCGGCTGGCGCTGGATCAACCTGTGGCGCGACACCGACCCGATCGGCGGCTGGATCTTCGCCTCCCACCGTCCCGGGGAGGCCGAGACGCTGACCGGGCCGGCGGCGACGGTGGATCGGCGGTTGACCGACCCGCAGGACGTCGTGCCGGCGCCCAGCGACAGCGTTCCCCCACCGATCATGGGACACTGGCCGTGTGAGTCGCAGGAGGCGTTCGCGGACGCGGTGCGGGAGCTGACCGGGCGACTACGCTCCGAGCGCCCGGCGCGCGACTGACCGGCTGGTACGACCGCTCCGGCCGCCGGATATCGTCGCCTGGTGACCCCGTCCAAGCCGCCCGCACGCCGGTTGATCGTTTCGAACAAGAAGGCCCGGCACGAGTACACCGTGCTGCGCACGTACGAGGCGGGCATCGTGCTGGTCGGCACCGAGGTGAAGTCACTGCGCGAGGGACGAGCCTCGCTGGTGGACGCGTTCGCGCACGAGCGTGACGGCGAGATCGTGCTGTACGGCCTGCACATCGCCGAGTACACCTACGGCACGTGGACCAACCACGCCCCGCGCCGCAACCGCAAGCTGCTGCTGCACCGGGCCGAGATCGACCGGATTCTCGACAAGGTCCGCGAGGGCGGGGTGACCATGGTCCCGCTGTCGATGTACTTCGAGAACGGCTACGCCAAGGTCGAGTTGGCCCTTGCCAAGGGCAAGCGCTCCTACGACAAGCGGCAGACGCTGACCGAGCGCGACGCCAACCGGGAGATCGCCCGCGAGCTGGGCCGGCACCTCAAGGGCCACCCCCGCCGGCCCTGACCCTCGGATCGTCCCGTCCGGGTCACCGTCCCGCACGCGGGTCGCGCGCGTCTTCCGCGCGGGTCGCGCGCGTCTTCCGCGCGGGTCACGGACGTCCTCCGCGCGGGTCACGGACGTCTTCCGCGCGGGTCACGGACGTCTTCCGCGCGGGTCACGGACGTCTTCCGCGCGGGTCACGGACGTCTTCCGCGCGGGTCACGGACGTCTTCCGCGC
>NZ_JBEXHP010000189.1:0-6529 GCF_040607895.1 Micromonospora sp. NPDC005220 | reverse complement strand
GTCCGGCCGCACGCGCACTTCGAGTGGTCGGAGGGAAGCCCGATCGCGCACCTGGCGCGCTACCTCATCCTGGGTCGGGGCGGCTCGGCTGCGCGTTCGGGATGGAGCGCGGGTCGACGTTCAGCGGAAGCAGTGCGCGATCGGCACCTGGCTGCCCTCGCAGTTGGTCGGCTCGTTCTCGACGACCACGCTCTCATCGTCGATCTTGACCTGGGGCTCGACGTGCTCGCCGATCACCAAACGTCACGATAAGTCCCTAATACGGACAGGAAGGCGTGAACGTGGATAGTGCCCCCTTTCATCTTCAAAGCCGCCATACCGGCACCGACGTCACCCGCCCACGTGGATGCCGGGTCGGCGCAGCGGGTCCGGTTCGGTCCGGCGAATGATCTCCCGCACCACCGGCGGGGTGTCCCCCCGACCCAGGATGAGGTAGCGCGCCAGGTGCGCGATCGGGCTTCCCTCCGACCACTCGAAGTGCGCGTGCGGCCGGACCCCGGTGGCGTCCCGCAGGGCCAGCAGGATCGCGGCGATCGCGTTGGGCACGGCCGGACTGTTGGCCCGCAGCACCCGGAAGCCGCCCACCTCGATCCCGTGGACGCGCAGCACCTGACTGAACTCCGACGGATCGACCACATCGATCTCCAGGAACAGCACGTCGGCGGCCCCGGGCACCGGGTTCATCGCGCGCTGCGCCCGCTCCTTGAGCGTGTACTCCTTCACCGACCCCGTCTGCCGCTTGTTCGCGATCAGGTGCAGCTGCCCGTCGTGCGCCAGCGACTCGGCGATGAACCGACGGGCCGCCTCGTCGAACTCGATCCGCTCGGCACGCAGCTCGGTGGTCCGGGTGACCCGGGAGACCAACGAGACCACGATGATGCCGAGGATGAACAGGGCGGAGATCGTGATCCCGTCCGGCTTTTCGATCACGTTCTCCAGCAGCGCGTACAGCAGCACCAGCGTCAACACGGTGAAGCCGATCGCGGAGGCGCGCCGGTGGTGGCGGGCCGCGGAGATCGTCACCGCCACCGCCCCGGAGACCATCATCGCCAGGATCCCGGTGGCGTACGCCCCGGCCTGGGCGTTGACGTCGGCTCGGAAGGCGATCGTGATGGCGACGCTGACGACGGTGTAGACGATCACCACCGGGCGCACCGCCCGCGCCCACTCCGGGGCCATCCCGTACGACGGCAGGTAGCGCGGCACGATGTTTATCAGCCCGGCCATCGCCGAGGCGCCGGCGAACCAGAGGATCAGCACGCTGCTCACGTCGTAGACGGTGCCGAACACCTCACCCAGGTAGGTGTGCGCCAGGAACGCCAGCGCCCGCCCGTTCGCGGAGCCGCCCGGCCGGAACTCCTCCTTCGGGATGAGCGCCGTGGTCACGAAGGTCGTCGAGATCAGGTACACCGACATGATCAGCGCGGCGGTGGTGAGCAGCCGACGGGTGTTGCGGATCCGGGCGGCGAGCCGGGCCTGCTCGTCCGGGCCGTCGGCCGAGACCAGCGGCATCATGCTGACCCCGGTCTCGAAACCGGACAGCCCCAGCACCAGCAGCGGGAACGCCAACACGGCGGTGAGCAGCACGTGGCCCGGTCCGCCGCCGGTCGCGGTCACCGCGGCCGTCCAGTCCGACACGATGCCCGGGTTCTCGGCGATCCGGACCACCGCGACCACGACGATCACCGCGTTGAGCAGCAGGAAGACCGCGACCAGTGGGATGGCCACCACCACCGCCTCGCGGAACCCGAGCAGGAACACCCCGCCGAGGATGAGCAGCAGCACCACCGTCACCACGACCGGCACCAGGGACCCGTGCAGGGCGTCCGGCAGATACGGATTCTCCAACAGGTGAACGGTGGCGTCGGCCGAGGAGAGGGTGATCGTGATGATCCAGGAGGTGGCCACGAAGCCGAGCAGCACCAGGACGAAGATCTTGCCCCGCCAGAACGGCAGCAGCCGCTCCAGCATCGCCACCGAACCCTGACCGTGCGGGCTCTCCTGGGCCACCCGCCGGTACATCGGCAGCATGCCGAAGAGGGTGAGCACCACGATCAACAGGGTCGCCAGCGGGGAGAGCGCACCGGCCGCCACCGCCGCGATGCCCGGCAGGTACGACAGCGTGGAGAAGTAGTCGACGCCGGTCAGGCACATCACCTGCCACCAGGGGTGCCGACGGTTCTGCCCCTCGGTCGCCTCCGGGCCGGGCGGCTGCACCCGGTGCTGGAAGAGCCACCGGCGCAGCGGGCTGGTCGGCGGCGCCGAGCGGGCCGGGGTGTCCACCCGTTCGGGCACCACGACCCCCTGCCGGCCGCCCCGGTACGGGCGGGCCGGATCGCGGGCCGCCCGCAGTGCCGGGTCCGGCCCGGTCGGCGTATGGCGGCGTCCGTTCCAGCGTCGCTGTTTCGCCCGGTGCTCGTCAGCCATCGCCAGTCCCACCCTCACAGGTCCTGATCCACGGCCGGGGTGTCCTCGGGGTAGCCGCCGGCCAGCAGCTCGGCCTGCACCTGCCCGGAGCGGGCGGCGGAGAGGAACAGCGCCATGGTGGTGCCGTGCCGGGCGAAGTCGCGGACCCGCTCACCGGCCGGCATCGGGGTCTTGCCGCCTTCGAGGCGGGTGAGGATCACCGACTGGGCCACCTCGGGCACTGTCAGCTCCCGCCCGACGATCGCCGCGACGGCGGTGAACGAGGACACCCCGGGCACGATCTCGACGGCCAGGCCGAGCGCCCGGCACAGGTCCAGCTGCTCCTGCACCGCGCCCCACAGCGCCGGGTCGCCGGAGTGGATCCGGGCCACTGTCAGCCCCTGCTCGGCGGCGCGCCGGTAGAGCGGCAGCACACCCTCGATGGGCAGCTGCGACGAGTCGACGATCTCCGCGCCGGGGCGGGCATGGTTGAGCACGTCGGAGTGCACCAGGCTGGCCGCCCAGATCACGATGTCCGCCTCGGCGATCACCCGGGCGGCCCGCAGGGTCAGCAGATCCGCCGCCCCGGGGCCGGCTCCGACGAACCACACGGTGCCGTCGCTGGTCACAGCTTTCCTCCTCGGTGCTCGCGGCGGGCCGGAACCAGCAGCGTCGACAGGTACGGCAGGTCGTGGTCGGTGTCGTCGACCGGCCCGATGCGTTCACCGGGCAGCCCCAGGCTGCGTCCGAGCACCGCGTCGGCGAGGCGGCCCTGCCGGCGCAGCTCGGCGAGCAGTTCCGGGTGTCGCCGCCAGCCCTTGTAGGCGACCACGGTGCCCGGCCCGGCCAGGGCGTCGGCGAACAGCGCCAGGCCCGCGGTGGCCGGCAGCAGGGTGAGCGGTTCGCGTCCCTCGACGAGCGGGGTGCCGCTGCGCGCCGCCAGCTCCTGCATCGCGGTCACGCCGGGCACTGTCGCCACCCGCACGGTGGGCCGCAGCGCCCGGACGCTCTGGGCCAGGTAGCCGAACGTGGAGTAGACGTTGGGGTCGCCGATGGTGGCGAAGGCGAGGGACCGCGCGCCCGCGTCGATCGCCTCGACCACCACCCGGGCGGCGTCGTCCCACGCCTTCGCCCGGCGCGCGGTCACCCCACCCCGGTCGTCCAGCGCGAACGGCAGCCGACGCAGCCGGTCCGCCGGCACGTACTCCCGGACGGTCGCCTCGGCCCGCCCGGCCTGCGCGTCCGGCGGCGTCGCACCGGCGGTCGCGGTCGGCGCGACCCGGTCCGCCATCACGGGTACGAAGACCACGTCGGCCTCGCGCAGGATCCGCACGGCCTTGACGGTGAGCAGTTCCGGGTCACCCGGCCCGACACCGACGCCGGTCAGCGTGGCGTCGGCGGGACACGCGTCGGCGGTCGGCCCCGCGTGGGCGCGCTGGGCGCTCATCGGGCCGCCTCGACCAGTCGACGGGCCGCGTCCGGGTGACCGGCCCAGTGGGTGTGCAGGTAGGACGCGTGTACCCGGCCGGCGACGAAGCCGTGCGCGGAGTCGTTCCAGCGCCACGCCGGCAACTCGCCGTGCCCCGGGTCGGTGGTGGTGCGGTGGAACTCGTGGCCGCGTACCGGCTCGCCGGCGCGCGCCACCGGGGAGTCGGTGACCGCCACGGCCTCCCGGTAGCCGAGGGTGAGCCGGTCGGTCATCCGGGCGGTCAGGTCCAGCCGGCCGCACATCGGTACGCCGTCCAGGGACCGCCCGAGGTAGAGCAGCCCGGCGCACTCGGCCACGATCGGCCCGTCGAAGTCGGCCAGGTCGGCGCGGAGCGCGGTGTTGTCGGCCAGCGCCTCGGCGTACGCCTCGGGGAAGCCACCGCCGATCACCACCGCGCGGGTGCCGACGGGCAGCGACCGGTCGCGCAGCGGGTCGACGGTGACGACGTCCGCGCCGGAGGCGGTGAGCAGTTCGGCGGTCTCGGCGTACGAGAAGGTGAAGGCCGGACCACCGGCGAGCGCGACCCGGGGTCGCTCGACGCCGGCCGGCCCGCCGACGGCGGCGACCGGGTCCCACGCCGGGGTGGTCAGCGGCGGGGCGGTGCGGGCCAGGTCGAGCACGGCGTCGAGGTCCACTGTGGCCTCGACCAGTCCGGCCAGGGCGGTGACGATGGCGACGGATTCGGGTGCCCGCTCGGCGACCGGCACCAGCCCGAGGTGCCGGGCCGGCGCGGCGACCTCGGCGGCGCGGGTGACCGCGCCGAGCACGGGTACGCCCACCTCGGCGAGGGCGTCGCGCAGCAGCGTCTCGTGCCGGGGCGAGCCGACCCGGTTGAGGATCACGCCGCCGATCCGCACGGCCGGGTCGAACGCGGCCATGCCGAGGGTCAGCGCGGCGGCCGAGCGGCCCTGCGCGGTGGTGTCCAGCACCAGCAGCACGGGCGCCTCGATGAGGCGGGCGACGTGCGCGGTGGAGGCGTAGTCGCGGCGACCCACCGCACCGTCGTGCAGGCCCATGACGCCCTCGACCACGGCGATGTCGGCGGGCGTGGGGACGCTCGCGCCGTGTCGCAGCAGGGCGGCGATCCGGTCGGCCCCGACCAGGAACGGGTCGAGGTTGCGCCCTGCTCGCCCGGCGGCGAGGGCGTGGTAGCCGGGGTCGATGTAGTCCGGGCCGATCTTGTGCGGGCTGACCGTCAGGCCGCGTCGGCGCAGCGCGGCGAGCAGCCCGGTGGCGACTGTCGTCTTGCCGTGGCCGCTGGCCGGGGCGGCGACCACCACCCGGGGCAGCGCCCAGTGGGCGTTCACCACTCGATGCCCTTCTGGCCCTTCTGGCCGGCGTCCATCGGGTGCTTGACCTTGGTCAGCTCGGCGACCAGGTCGGCGGCGGCGACCAGGCGCGGATCGGCGTCCCGACCGGTGATGACGACGTGCTGGAAGCCGGGCCGGTCGGCCAGGGTGGCGACCACCTCGTCCACGTCCACCCAGCCCCACTTGATCGGGTAGGTGAACTCGTCCAGCACGTACAGCCCGTAGCGCTCGGCGGCCAGGTCGCGCTGGATCTGCCGCCAGCCCTCCAGGGCGTCGGCGGCGTGGTCGGCCTCGCCGCCGCGCTGGATCCAGGACCAGCCCTCGCCCATCTTGTGCCAGGCCACCGGCGCGCCCTGGCCGGTGCGCTCGTGCACCTCGCCGAGCGCGCGGAAGGCGTTCTCCTCCCCCACCCGCCACTTGGCGCTCTTGACGAACTGGAACACCCCGACCGGCAGGCCGGCCGTCCAGGCCCGCAACGCCAGCCCGAAGGCCGCCGTCGACTTCCCCTTCATCTGTCCGGTGTGGACGATCAGCAGCGGCCGGTGCCGCCGCTGCCGGGTCGTCAACCCGTCGGCGGGCACGGTGCTCGGCTGTCCCTGCGGCATCAGCGATCTCCCCTGTCTGCGGTGGCGCCGCCGGTGTGGATCTTGGGAGAAAGGTGCCCCTGGGAGGGCGTGATCCTTCCAAGATCTCCCAGCCGGTGGCGGGGTGCCCGTAGGTGCAGTGCCAGGCGGTGCGCCAGGTTCAGGCGGATCGGGCCGGTCTCGCAGTCGATGACCACGCAGGGGGCGCCGGTTGCCGCCAGGACACTCGCCGCCGCTGCCGCCCGATCCAGCGGACGCGGTCCGGCGGTGGCCCGCCCGTCGGTGACGACGAGGACGAGGGGACGCCGCTTCGGGTCACGCAGGCGCTCCACCCGCAGCAGATCCACGGCGGCGAGCAGTCCCTCGGCCAGCGGCGTACGCCCTCCGGTCGGCAACTCGGTCAGCCGCGTCGAGGCCGCCAGCACCGACGAGGTGGCCGGCAGCAACGTCCGCGCGTCGGCACCTCGGAAGGCGATCACGGCGACCTTGTCCCGCCGCTGGTACGCGTCGGTGAGCAGGGCGAGCACCTCATCCTTCACGGCGGTCATCCGCTGCCGGGCGCCCATCGACCCGCTGGCGTCCACCACGAACAACACGAGGTTGCCCTCACGCCCCTCCCGGACCGCCTCCCGCACGTCCTCCGGGCGCAGTCGCAGCGGGCCCGCCAGCCGTCCCCGGGTCGCCTGGTGCGGTGCGGCGGCGCGGATCGTCGCCGGCAGGTGCAGCGCGCCGACCCGGCC
>NZ_JBEXHP010000188.1:0-6553 GCF_040607895.1 Micromonospora sp. NPDC005220 | reverse complement strand
GGCGTGGCCGGGGCGTGGCCGGCCAGGTCCTCGATCAGCTGGGCCACTGACGGCCCGGCCAGCCGCAGGTAGCGGTGCCGGCCCTGCCGTTCCTCGACGAGCAGCCCACCGCGGACGAGTCGGGTGAGGTGGTCGCTGGCCGTCGACGGGGCGACCCCGGCGCGTCTGGCCAACTCACCGGCGGTCCACGCCCGCCCGTCGAGCAGCGCCAGGCACATCCCGGCCCGGGTGCCGTCGGCCAGCAGGGCCGCCAGCTCGGCCATCCCCCGACCGTCGGTGCCCACGCTCATCGCCCCAGTCTAGAAAGGCAGGCGACGCGCCGATGAACAGCGACCCGGGGGCGGCGACCAGGTGCCCGGCCTAGCGGGCGTGGCGTTCGGCGGCCGCATGCCACCAGGCGGGCGGGCTCGGGCCGGTGACGGTCGCGGTCGGCTGGTCAGGGTGCAGGCCGAGTCTCCGTAGTACGGCAGCCTGGACACGGATACCGACCCAGCCACGCCATCGACCGTCATCGCCGACGCCACAGGCCAAATTGACGGAAATCGCGTCGGCCTCGAAGGGCATCCAGTCGATGCCGCGATCACGTAGTCAAGCGCGCACGGCGGCCATGGGCTGCGGGCAACCGCGGGTGTTCGCATAGACCGCGACGGTGACCCACTCAGTTTCCAGAGCGTCCATGGCGACCATGCTCCCTGTCGTCGTCCATTTTCGGAAGCGAGATCTCTGGACCGATCTGGCCATGCTCACCAACCGACCATTGACGATCAGCGGAGCCGGGTCAGCGCGGTCACCGACCGGTCCGTGCCGTCGTAGCTGCGGGCGGCGTCGAAGTCGCCCGTCGGGCGCTGCCCGCCGGTGACGGCGCGAGCCAACCGCAGGTCCGCGTTGCGGAACCGCAGCGCCAGGCTCAGGTGCGGCACCCACGCTCCCGGGGCGTGCCACGGGCGCTGGCCGTCGGCACCGGCGAGAACGTCCCAGACGGCGGCGTGCAGCGCGGTCAGCGCCGGGCTGGGTCGGACGAGCCAGACCAGTGGGGCGCTGCCGTCGAGGACGACGACCCGGTCGAGCGTGACCGGCACCGGCAGCGTGGCGTCGAACAGCTCGGTCAGGCGGCGCTCGACCCCCGGCGGGAAGTCGTCGACGGCGGCGAGGGTGAGGTGCGGCCGGTTGGTCGGGTGAATGTTGCGGGCCAGACTGGGCAACCCGGCGGCGGCCAGCCGGCCCCAGACCGCCCGGACCGCGACCTCCAGACCGGGCGAACAGACCAGTTCCACCGTACGCACCCCGACACGCTATCGGGGAAGCCGCCGGTGACGGTGGTCAGAGCCAGCCGTTGTCCCGGGCGGTGCGGACGGCCTCGGCCCGGTCGGCGGCGCCGAGCTTCTGCACCGCGGCGGAGAGGTGATTACGCACGGTCCCGGTGGACAGGTGCACCCGGCGGGCGATCACGGCGACCGGGGCCCCGACCTCCACCAGCCGTAGCGTCTCCAGTTCCCTGGGGGTCAGCGGGCACGGGGGCAGGGTCAACGCGTCGGCGGCCAGCGCCGGGTCGACGTAGCGGCCTCCGGAGTGCACCCGCCGGATCACGTCGGCGAGCGCCCAACCCGGCGAGCCTTTGGGCAGAAACCCTCGGGCGCCGGCGGTCAACGCCTGGCGCAGGTGCCCGGGGCGACCGTGTCCGGTCAACACGACCACCGCGCAATCGGGCCGGACCCGGGTCAGCTCGGCGGCTACCGCGATGCCGTCCAGGCCGGGCATCTCCAGGTCCACCACTGCCACGTCCGGGCGGTGCGCCAGCGCCGCGGTGACGGCCGCCGACCCATCCGCGGCGTGTGCCACCACCTCGATGTCGGGTTCCAGGCCGAGCAGCGCGGCCACGGCGACCCGGATCAGGTCCTCGTCGTCGGCGAGCAGGACGCGGATCACGACCGCGCCGGCACTGTGGCTTCGAGGGTGAAGATCGTGTCCTCCCGGCGTACCCGCAACTCGCCCCCGGCAGCGGCGAGCCGGTCGGCCAGCCCACGCAGGCCGTGGCTGTGCGCGTCCGGGCCACGGTGGTCGGCGCCGTCGTTGGCCACCGTCATCCTGGCCACGTCATCCTCCCGATCGATGCGGATCCGGCACCAGTCGGCCCGGCTGTGCCGCAGCACGTTGGTGCTCGCCTCGCGCAGCACCGCCGCCAACTCGATGGCGGCGGGCTGCGGCAGGTCCGCCGGTGGTGGCAGGACCGTGCACCGCACCCCGCAGGAGCGCAGCACCCCCACCACCGCGGTGAGTTGTTCGTCGAGGTCGACGGCCCGGTAGCCGTGCACTGTCTCCCGTACCTCGCTCAGCGCGGAGGCGGCCAACCGCTGCACCTCGGCGGCTTCCCGCCCGGCCCGTTCCGGGTCGACCGGGGCGAGCCGGGCGGCGAGCTCGGCCTTCAACGCGATCACCGTGAGGCGGTGCCCCAGCACGTCGTGCACGTCCCGGGCGAAGCGCAGCCGTTCCTCGGCGGCGGCCAGCCGGGCCTGGGCGGCCTGACCCTGCCGGGCCTCCACGAGCAGGTCCCAGAACCAGACCTGGAATCCGTTGACGGCGGCGACGGCCACGCCGATGCCACCGGTCACGGCGAGGTGGCGCGGCACGGAACCGCCGGTCCACCAGGCCACCGCGACCGCCACCGCCAGCACGCCGACCGCGACCGCCAGCGCGGCCCGCCACCGCACCAGCAGCGGCGTCATGCCGATCAGCGCCGCACCGAGCCAGGCCCAGGTCGGCCACCTGCCGGCCGCCACCGGACCCACCAGCGGAACGGTCAGCACCGCCACCCCGACCAGGCTCAGCTCGGCCCGACGTCGCCAGCGCGGGTCCAGCCACGGCGTCACGGCCGCGTACAGAACGAGGGTCTGGGCGATCACGAAGCCGAGGATGCCGAGCGCGCCGAGCACCACCCGGCCCCGGTCGGGCTCGCGGGTCAGGCCGACCGCCGGCAGCAGGACGCTCGCCCAGACGCCGGTGGCCAGCGACACCAACGTCGCCTGCCGGGCGCGGCGCAGCCGGCGGTCCGCCCGGGGGGTCACCGCCTCGCTCGCCACGCACCGATCCTAGGACCGTCCCGCGCCCGGTCCACCCCTGCGAAACGTCACGGTTGAACCGTGCGGCCCGCACGGTTTTCCGGTGACGAACGCGTCTGCCGCCGCGCCGGCCGCGCCGGCAGGGTCGAGGCATGGAGAAGACCCAGATGTACGCGGACAGCCTCACCGCCGTACCGTCGCCCGCGCCCCTGCCCACCGATGACCCAGCGCCCTCGGGCGCGACACCGACCAGCGCGGCACCGACCAGCAGCAGGCGGCGGCTGCTGTGGCATCTGGGCGAGATGGCCCTGGCGATGGTCGCCGGGATGCTGCTGCTCGGGCCGTTGTGGGAGCTGGCCGGCACCGCTGTGGGCGGCGGCGACGCGCTGGCCCGGCCGGAGGTCGCCGCCCTGGTGATGGCCACGAACATGACCGTCGGGATGACTGTGTGGATGCGCTTCCGGGCGCAGCACTGGCGCGCGGTCGGTGAGATGGCGGCCGCGATGTACGTACCGTTTCTGGTGCTGCTCGTGCCGTTTTGGGCCGGCCTGCTCGGTGCCGACGGGCTGCTGCTCGGCGGCCACCTGCTGATGGTTCCCGCGATGGTGCTGGTGGCGGTCCGCCACCGACACGAGACGTCGCCGCCGGTACGCCGACACCCGGTCGTGGTGGCGCTCGCCCACCGCTGGCCGACCGGGCTGGCGCTGCTTCTGACCGCGGACATGTGGGTCGACCCGGGCGTGCTCAGCCCGTGGACCATGCTGGTGCTGCCCGGCGGCTACCTGGTGATCGGCATGGCCCGCCGCACACTGGGCGGGCGCGGTGTGCTCGCCACCCAACTCGCCGGTCTGGCCGGCTGGGTCGCCCTGACGCTGGTCGCGGTGCTGGCCGGCGGGCGGACCGCCGACTGGCTGGTGGCGTTCGGGTGGTTGGCGCACGCCGGCTGGGACCTGGCGCACCACCGCGACCGCCGGGTGGTGCCGCGCGGCTACGCCGAGTTTTGCGCGGTGCTTGACGTGGCCCTCGCCGCGGTGATGGTGCTGGCCATCCTGACCACCGACGCCTGAACCGCGAACCCCGACCGGCCCGCTGCCGAGGGTCTGAACGCCCACTTGTGGCGGTCGCCGCAACGGCCCGGACGGCGTGATGAAAGGCTTGGGCACATGAGTTCCGCACCTGCACAGCACGACGCACCGATTGACGCCACCCCCGAGGGCACCGACGAGGTGAGCGCCTTCACCGAGCTCGGGCTGCGCCCCGAGCTGCTGGGCGCGCTCGCCGCCCTCGGATACGAGGAGCCGACCCCGATCCAGCGGGAGGCTATCCCACCGCTGCTGGAGGGTCGGGACCTGCTGGGTCAGGCGGCCACCGGCACCGGCAAGACGGCCGCGTTCGCGCTGCCGTTGCTGAACCTCATGGCGGCCCATCGCCAGGGCGGCGACCCGGTGGCGCTGGTGCTGGTGCCGACCCGGGAGCTGGCGGTGCAGGTCTCCGAGGCGTTCCACCGCTACGGCAAGGACCTGGGCGCGCGGGTGCTGCCGATCTACGGTGGGCAGCCGATCGGGCGGCAGCTGCGGGCTCTGGACAGCGGCGTCGACGTGGTGGTGGCCACCCCGGGGCGGGCCCTCGATCACATCGCCCGGGGCACCCTGCGCCTCGGTGGGTTGGCCACGGTCGTGCTCGACGAGGCCGACGAGATGCTCGACATGGGCTTCGCCGAGGACATCGAGGCGATCCTGGAGCACGCGCCGGCACAGCGTCAGACGGTGCTCTTCTCGGCCACCATGCCGTCCCGGATCGACGGGATGGCCCGCCAGCACCTGCGCGAGCCGGTCCGCATCGAGATCGGCCGGGAGCCGACGGTCGCGGGTGAGGCGCCCCGGGTGCGGCAGAGCGCGTACATCGTGACCCGGGCGCACAAGCCGGCCGCGCTGGGCCGGGTGCTGGACGTGGAGTCGCCCACCGCGGCGATCGTGTTCTGCCGCAGCCGGGAAGAGGTCGACCGGCTGACCGAGACGATGAACGGTCGGGGCTACCGCTCCGAGGCGCTGCACGGTGGCATGAGCCAGGAGCAGCGCGACCGGGTGATGGGCCGGCTGCGGGCGGGCACCGCCGACCTGCTGGTCGCCACCGACGTGGCGGCCCGTGGGCTGGACGTCGAGCAGCTGACCCACGTCGTCAACTACGACGTGCCGTCCGCCCCGGAGTCGTACGTGCACCGGATCGGCCGGGTGGGTCGGGCCGGCCGCGAGGGCGTGGCGATCACCCTCGCCGAGCCGCGTGAGCACCGGATGCTCAAGACCATCGAGCGGGTGACCGGCCAGCGGATCACCATCGACAAGATCCCCACCGTGGCCGACATGCGTACCCGCCGGCTGGAGCTGACCCAGGCTGCCCTGCGCGAGAGCCTGCTGGAGGACGACCTCGACCCGTTCCGGGTCATCGTGGAGACGCTTACCGACGAGTTCGACCTGATGGAGGTCGCCCTGGCCGCGGTGAAGCTGGCGCACGAGGTGACGTCGCCGGGCTCCGACGACGAGGAGGAGATCCCGCAGGCGCCGGTGCGCGGCCCGCGCGAGGGTCGGCCGGAGGCCGGCGGCCGGGGCGGTGACCGGCGTGGCGGTGGCCGGCCGCGTTCCAGCGGTGGCAACACCGTGCAGGTCTTCGTCGGCCTGGGCCGGCGTGCCGGGGTGCGCCCACAGGATCTGGTGGGCGCGATCACCGGCGAGACCGGCATCCGCGGCCGGGACATCGGCTCGATCGAGATCGCCGACCGGTTCTCGCTGGTGGAGGTGCCGCAGGGGGTGGCCGACGAGGTGATCTCCGGGCTGCGCTCCAGCACGATCAAGGGCCGCAAGGCCACGGTCCGTCGCGACCGCGGGGGCGAGGACCGCTGAGCGAGCCGCCGGCGACCGCCGAGGTACGACGGTCGCCGGCGGCTCAGGCTTCAGAAGGAGTACGGGCCGAACCGCCCCCACGCCACCACGGCGGCGAGGACGAGCAGCACCGTGCAGGTGATCGCGCCCTGGACCTCCGTCCGACGCTCGGCCGCCGTGTCGCGCTTCTTCCTGTCGCGCAGGTGCACCAGGATGCCGCCGACCATGACGATGACCAGCCCCACGGCGGCGAGCGGGGTGAGCACGGTGGCGATGCCGGTGAGGGCGGGCAGCACCAGCCCGAGGGCGGCCAGCACCTCGACCGCGCCGAGCGCCTTGACCTGCGTCGGCGGGACCGGGTCCACCCACCGCATCATGTCGCGCAGCTTGTCCTTGGGTTGGGTCAGCTTGGCCAGGCCGGCGCCGGCGAAGACGACGGCGAGCAGGATCTGGATGATCCAGAGCACCAGGTTCACGGGGGTTTCCTCCGGGGGCTCCGCCTCGCGGCGGAAAGGTAGTTGAGGGTTCAAGCGAGACAGTAGACCCCGCGGGCCGTCCAGGAAATGCCCCCCCCCCCCACAGACGGCCCGGGGCGCAGGTGAGGAGCGGAACACCGGGGAG
>NZ_JBEXHP010000187.1:0-6744 GCF_040607895.1 Micromonospora sp. NPDC005220 | reverse complement strand
GGGTTCTAAACGGGCACCACAACTGCATGATCGACCGGGCCGGGCGGGCCGGGCGGGCCGGGCGGGCCGGGCGGGGCCGGGTCGGGCGGGCCGGGGTGGGCCGGGCCGGGTCGGGCCTCGGGCTCTGGGTTGGGTTGGGTTGGTTTAGCGGGTGATGTTGCGGTGTTTGCTGCGGAGGCGGAAGGGCATGAGCGCGCTCTCCACCTTGGTCGCGGTGGTCATCTTGGAGACTCCGTCGCGCCGCTCCTCGAAGCGGATCGGCACCTCGAGGATGGTGTGCCCCAGCTTGGTGGCGAGGTAGTGCATCTCCACCTGGAAGCTGTAGCCGTTGGACTGCACCCGCTCCAGGTCGATGTCGCGCAGGGCCTCGGCCCGCCAGATCTTGAAGCCGGCGGTGAGGTCCCGGATGCGTACCCGCAGCAGGGTGTGCACGTAGAGGTTGGCCCAGCCACTGAGCGCCCGGCGGTAGAGCGGCCAGTTTTCGTCCAGCTCGCCGCCGGGCACGTACCGGGAACCGATCACGACGCTGGCCTGGGTGGAGAGCAGCGCGCCCAGCATCCCCGGCAGCGCCTCGGGCGGGTGCGAGAGGTCGGCGTCCATCTGCGCCACGTACTCGGCGCCGCCCTCGATCGCCCGACTCATCCCGTCCACGTACGCCCGGCCGAGGCCCTCCTTGCCGGCGCGGTGCACGACCTCGACCCGGTCGGGGTTCTCGATGGCCAACTTGTCGGCCACGTCCCCGGTGCCGTCGGGTGAGTTGTCGTCGGCGACGAGGATGCGAAGCCCCGGCAGCGGCAGCGCGAGCAGCCGCTCGACCAGCGCCGGGAGGTTGCCCGCCTCGTTGTAAGTGGGCACGACGACGGTCAGGCGTGCGTCCCCCCACGGCGACGGCAACTGCATCGGCTTGATCATGTCGGTCATCCTCGGTTTGCGGACAAGGGTCATGGAAAGGGTATCTAGGTCCCTCGTTCGGTCCGAGAGAGGCACCCCTCCCGGGCGTTGCGGACCCTCGCCACGCACTGGGCGCGGGGGTCGAAGCCCTGGTCAGGGGCTTGCGCTGGTCAGTGCCGACGGCCGCGTCACGGTCACCTGTTCTGCCGGGTGGCGATGTCGGAGAGGCGGGCCAGCGTCTCCCGGTTACGCCGGTGCAGCACCAGGTCGTTGACCTTGTTGTGGATCCAGCGCAGCGGGCCGGCGGCGAAGTCCTCCCCGATGCGGACCCGGGTGGCACCCTCGCCGACCGGTTGCAGGGTGAAGGCCACGATCGCCTCGCCCACCGGCCAGAGCCCGGCCTTGAGCACGAGCCGGTGCGGCGGTTCGCAGACCAGCACCGTCGACGCGTCCTGCAACGAGAACGGCCAGGGCCCGGCCCGGTGGTGCAGTTGGCTGCCCACCCGGGGCCAGGCGTCGTCCACGTCCCGCACGTGTGCGGTGCCCACCACCCAGTCGCTGTACGT
The DNA here is from genome assembly GCF_040607895.1 of Micromonospora sp. NPDC005220. Taxonomy (NCBI): domain Bacteria; kingdom Bacillati; phylum Actinomycetota; class Actinomycetes; order Micromonosporales; family Micromonosporaceae; genus Micromonospora; species Micromonospora sp. NPDC005220. The sequence goes on along the minus strand of NZ_JBEXHP010000187.1, from coordinate 5,287 downwards.
CCACCCGTCCGCGAGCACGTCGAACACCTGCTGCGGGGAAGCGTCGATCACTTTCTCCACAATCGCCACTGGCCTTCCGTACCCGGAGCACGGCACGGGCTAACGGCGCACGGGTTAGCTTCTCCGGCACGGCGGGTAAGGCCGACCCGGGGCATCGGTTGCGGCGCTGGCCCACCGCCTTGACGACGACGTTTACTCCTCGGGGCGCAGGGAACCCGCCGGCTGTGCGACAGGACCAGGAGGATCCGTATCAGCGCAGGTCAGCCCAGGTTTACGCCGCTGCTGACCGCGCCGGTTCCGGATCTGTCGCAAGCCCCCGGCCAGTCCTGTACGACGCGGTGCTGCTGGACCGCGACGGCACCCTGATCGAGGACGTGCCGTACAACGGCGACCCGGAGAAGGTGCGGCCGGTGCCGGGCGCGCGGGCGGCGTTGGACCGGCTGCGCGCGGCCGGGCTGCGGCTGGCCGTCGTCACGAACCAGTCGGGCCTGGCCCGGGGCTACTTCACCGGTGAGCAGATGCGGGCGGTGCACGCCCGCGTCGAGGAGCTGCTGGGCCGGTTCGACGCGTGGCTGGTCTGCCCGCACGACGACGCCGACGGTTGTGACTGCCGCAAGCCGGCGCCCGGTCTGGTGCACGGCGCCGCACGCGAGCTGGGCACCACGGCGTCCCGCTGCGTGCTGGTGGGCGACATCGGACGGGACGTCTCCGCCGCGCTGGCCGCCGGGGCGGCGGGGGTGCTGGTGCCCACCCCGGTGACCCGGCCGGAGGAGATCGCCGCCGCCGGGTGGGTGGCCACCGATCTGCCGGCGGCGGTAGGGGAGATCCTGCGCCGCCAACTGGCCGTGCAGCCCTCGGCGCCGCCCACCGAACGGGTGCGGACGGCGCTGGTGGTCCGCTCGGACTCGGCGGGTGACGTGCTGGTCACCGGGCCGGCGATCCGCGCCGTCGCGGCCGGAGCGGAGCGGGTGGTGCTGTTGTGTGGGCCGCGCGGTCGGGCCGCCGCCAATCTGCTGCCCGGCGTCGACGAGATCATCGAGCATCCGCTGCCGTGGATCGACCCCCTGCCGGGGCCGGTCGACCCGGAGGCCATCCGGGGCCTGACCGCGCGGCTGGGCGCTCTCGGCGCGGACCAGGCGGTGGTGTTCACCTCGTTTCACCAGTCCGCCCTTCCGCTGGCGCTGCTGCTGCGGATGGCGGGGATCGACCGGATCGCGGCGATCAGCGACGACTATCCGGGCTCGCTACTGGACATCCGACACCGGGTGCCGGTCGGCGTCCCCGAACCCGAGCGTGCCCTCTCGCTGGCCGCCGCCGCCGGCCACCGGCTGCCCGACGGCGACGAACCCGTCCTCCGGCTCCGCCGCGACGCTGTGCCGCCGCGCCCGGCCGACCTCGGCGACCCGGGGTACGTGGTGCTGCACCCCGGGTCGGCCGCGTCGAGCCGAGCCTGCCCGCCCGAGGTGGCGACCCGGATCGCCGGGGCGCTGACCGACGCCGGGCACCGGGTGCTCGTCACGGGCAGCCCGGACGAGCGTGCGATAACCGCCCGGGTCGCCGCGGCCGGCGGCACCGACCTGGGCGGCCGTACCGACCTGGTCGGGCTGGCCGCGATCGTCGCGGACGCCGGCGCGGTCGTGGTCGGCAACACCGGGCCCGCGCACCTGGCGGCCGCCGCCGGAGTGCCCGTGGTGAGTCTCTTCGCGCCGACCGTCCCGTTCGGACAGTGGGGGCCCTACCGGGTGCCCACCGTTCGGCTCGGCGATGCCGCCGCGCCCTGCCGGGACACCCGGGCCGCGAGCTGCCCGGTCACCGGGCACCCCTGCCTCAGTGGCATCGAGCCGGACGAGGTGGTCGACGCGCTTCGGACGCTCGCCGTCAGCGGCGGTGGCGGCCCATGAACATCCTGCTCTGGCACGTGCACGGCTCCTGGACCACGTCGTTCGTGCACGGCAGCCACCGCTACCTGATTCCCACCACACCCGACCGCGGCCCGTACGGCCTCGGCCGGGCCCGTACCTACCCGTGGCCGGACAACGCGGTCGAGGTGACCCCGGAGGAGTTGCCGGACGCCGACGTGGACCTGGTCATCCTGCAACGCCCCGAGGAGATCGACCGGGCCGAGGAGTGGCTTCGTCGCCGTCCCGGCCGCGACCTCCCGGCGATCTACGTCGAGCACAACACTCCCAAGGGCGACGTGCCCAACACGCGGCACCCGATGGCTGACCGCGACGACCTGCTCATCGCCCACGTCACCGGCTTCAACCAGATCTTCTGGGACACCGGCGGCACCCGCACCACAGTGGTCGACCACGGCATCGTCGCCCCCTCCGCGTCCTACACCGGCGAGCTGGACCGACTCGCCGTGGTGATCAACGAGCCGGTACGGCGAGGTCGGGTCACCGGCACCGACCTGCTGCCCCAGTTCGCCGAGATCGCGCCGCTGGACGTGTTCGGCATGGGCGTCGCCGGCCTGGCCGACCACCTCGGGCTGCCCGCCGCCCGGCTGACCAGTCACGACGACGTACCCCAGGAGCGGATGCACACCGAACTGGCCCGGCGGCGGGCGTACCTGCACCTGTGCCGGTGGACCTCTCTCGGGCTCAGCCTCATCGAGGCGATGGCGATCGGCTTGCCGGTCGTCGCGCTCGCCACCACCGAGGCGGTGATGGCGGTGCCCCCGGAAGCGGGGGCGCTCGCCACCCGGACCGACACCCTGCTCGACGCCGCCCGCCGGTTCATCGCCGAACCGGCGACCGCGCGGCAGGCCGGAGCGGCGGCGCGGACCGCCGCGCGCGACAGGTACGGCCTCGACCGTTTCCTCGCCGACTGGGACCGGCTGCTGGAGGAGGAAGTATGCGGATCGCGATGATCTCGGAGCACGCCAGCCCGCTCGCCGTCCTCGGAGGGGAGGATGCCGGCGGCCAGAACACGCACGTGGCGGAGTTGTCCGCCGCGCTCGCCGCCGCCGGGCACGAGGTGCGGGTGTACACCCGCCGCGACGCGCCCGACCTCCCGGTGACCGTCCGCAGCCCGGACGGGTACGACGTGGTGCACGTGCCGGCCGGCCCGGCCGAGCCGGTGGCCAAGGATGCCCTGCTGCCGCACATGCGGGAGTTCAGCAACTGGCTGATCGAGCGCTGGCGCGGCGGCGACTGGGTGCCCGAGGTGATCCACGCGCACTTCTGGATGAGCGGTCTGGCCGGGCTGACCGCCGGCCGGCAGACCGGGGTGCCGGTGGTGCAGACGTACCACGCGCTGGGCACGGTGAAGCGCCGCTACCAGGGTGTGCAGGACACCAGCCCGGCCCGGCGGGTCTCCTACGAGCGGGAGCTGGGCCGCTCGGTGGACCGGATCGTCGCGCAGTGCCGCGACGAGGTGGGCGAGCTGGTCCGGATGGGGGTGCCCCGGTCCCGGATGACAGTGGTGCCCTCCGGCGTCAACCTCACCACCTTCGCTCCGCTCGGACCGGCCGCCGACCGGGAACCGGGACGGGCCCGGATCCTCACCGTGGGCCGGCTGGTCGAGCGCAAGGGCTTCCAGACCGTGATCCGGGCGATGGCGCTGGTCCCGGACGCCGAGTGCGTGGTCGTCGGCGGCCCGCCCGAGGGGCTGTTGGAGACCGACCCGTACGCCCGTCGGCTGCGGGCGCTCGCCGAGTCGTGCGGGGTGGCCGACCGGGTGCGCCTGGTCGGGGCGGTGCCCCGGGAGGAGATGGGCCGCTGGTACCGCTCGGCGGACCTGCTGGTCGCGGCGCCGTGGTACGAGCCGTTCGGGTTGACCCCGCTGGAGGCGATGGCCTGTGGGGTGCCGGTCGTCGGCACGGCCGTGGGCGGCATCCGGGACACCGTGGTGGACGGGACGACCGGTGACCTCGTGCCGGCCCGGGACCCGCACGCGCTGGCCACCGCGATCCAGGGGTTGCTCGACGACCGGATCAGGCGTTTCGCGTACGCGACGGCGGCCCGCGAGCGGGCCCGGGCGCGGTACTCGTGGGCGGCCACCGCCGAGCGGCTGGTCGAGGTCTACACCGAGGTCGCCGCCGTGCGAAGGCCGACCCGGGTGGTGGCCTGATGCCGACGGGCAGCCTGCTCGACACCCACCTGACGAATCTCGCCGCGGCGCTGGTGCCGTACCGGCGGTGTGAGCGACAGCTGGCCCGCTGGGGGGCGGACCTGGCGCACCGGCTGGCCGGCGGCGGTCGCCTGCTGGTCGCCGGGAACGGGGGCAGCGCCGCGGAGGCCCAGCACCTCACCGCCGAGCTGGTCGGCAAGCTGCACGACGACCGCCAGCCGCTGTCCGCGATCGCGCTGCACGCCGAGACGAGCGCGCTCACCGCCATCGCCAACGACTACGGCTACACCGACGTGTACGCCCGCCAGGTGCGCGCCCACGGCCGCCCCGGCGACATCCTGCTGCTGCTGAGCACCAGCGGAACCAGTCCCAACCTGATCGCCGCCGCGCGGACCGGCCGCGATGTCGGGGTGACCACCTGGGCGCTCACCGGCGCCACCCCCAACCCGCTCGCCGACGCCTGCGACGACGTGCTGGCCGTCGCGTCCCCGGACACCCAGGTCGTCCAGGAGCTGCACCTGGTGACCAGTCATCTGCTCTGCGAGTACCTCGAACAGGAGTTGCCCGCCGCGCTGGCGGCAGCCGCCGATCCGGCGGTCGTCCACCCCGTGCCGGCGGAGCCGGCGCCGGTGCGCACCGGGGTCGAGGTGGTGCTCGACGGCGGGACCGGACAGCAGGTCGACGCGTGAGGATGAGGAGGCAAGCGTGAGGGGACCTGTGGTGGTGCTCGGGGACACCCTGCTCGACCGGGATGTGGAAGGCGTGGTGAACCGGCTCTGCCCGGATTCCCCGGTGCCGGTGCTCGACGAGACCGCGGCCACCGACCGGCCGGGGGGCGCCGGCCTGGCGGCGGTGTTCGCCGCCGCGCAGGGCGCCGAGGTGGTGCTGGTGACCGCGCTCGCCGACGACGCCGGCGGGGCCCGGTTGAGCGCTCTGCTCACCGCCGCCGGCGTGCAGGTGTACCCACTGGCCCTCGCCGGCGCGACGCCGGAGAAGATCCGGCTGCGGGCCCGGGGGCGGGTGCTGCTGCGGCACGACCGTGGCGGCGCGTCCGGGGAGCCGGGTCAGCCCTCCGACGAGGTGCTCCGGGTGATCGGCTCGGCGTCGGCGGTGCTGGTCAGCGACTACGGCCGGGGGGTGGCCCGGCAGCCCGCGCTGCGTGCCGCGTTGGCCGCCACCCGCGCGCCGCTGGTGTGGGACCCGCATCCGCGTG
>NZ_JBEXHP010000186.1:0-6760 GCF_040607895.1 Micromonospora sp. NPDC005220 | reverse complement strand
ACGTTGGCCGTCTGCTCACCGTTAAGGGCGATCCGGGACTGGTCGCCCTGCGGCTTCGGCGCATTGGTCTGCACGGCAACCGCGACGGGCTTGGCATCCACCGGGGTGGCGGCGTGGGCGGCGACCGGGCCCGCGAACACACCACCGGCGAAGGCGAGACCAGCAACAGACAGCACACTCTTACGGAAGATCGTGTTCATGGGGGTAGCTCCTCCGGGGGTAGAACACCCGTGGCGCCGATCGGGGAACGGCGGTAACGGGTGTGAGCACCTCGTCCGGCGCTGCACATACAAGGGGAAAAGTCTTGGGGGGGTGACGTCCTGTCGGGCGTCGGGTCGGCGACCTCACGGGCGGGGGCTCGTGGCGCCGGCTCCAGATGTATCAACCGGGGGGCCGGGGTCATTCCGGGGGCGGCCCGTCCATCGGCACCCACGGCGAGACGGTCACCAGGTGGTCGTCCGTAGGGACGGCAAGGACCGGACCGGGGCCCGCATTCCCACCCCGTTGGACGGGGCGACGAGCCCGTGGCGCTGCGATCGTCAGGGTATGTAACGACCCCGGCCCCGCCATGATTCCGGCCCACCGGTGCGACCCGTCACGCCCCACCGACATCCTTAGCCGGACAACCACACACACAACACCCTGCTGGCGTAATCGGAAACCACGCACACCGGGCATGATCCACTTGCCACACCGATCGGGACGTCCCGGACCCCCGGAACATGCACGTGTCTCCCAGACATAGGTCACTCGGAGCTGATCCGGCGAGTGTTAGTCGTCCTACCCAGCGCTCGGCGGGATGGGGTGATCGTTGCGGTGCCGCCCGTCAGACAGCGGCGACGTACGAACATCGACAGCACCGCGGCGCTGGTAGTCGTCCGCCAGAATCGCGACTAGCGGCGGGATGGCAGGACGCGAGACCTCGGGGGCCAACTTCGAGAGCTCCTCGATCTGCTGGATAGACACGTCGCGCAGCCAACCCCGCCGGCCTTTGACAAGTTGGCCGATCACGTCCTTGAACGCCTGCGCCTCGCCGCCCTGCCAGACCACCAAGCCGACGCGCATCGCGGCGAACACCTCTGCCACATCGCGGTCGTCGACAAGGTCACGTTCGTAGATCGTGAACAACCGGGGGAACTCGACGAACAGATTCGGGTGCTGCGCCAGCACCGGGGCAAGCCGCACCGCTGCCTCGGTGCCCTCCGACCACAGCACCATCTGGGCCAGCTGGTGTACGTCAACGTATTGGAGGCGACCAGCGTGGTGGACGAGATACTCGATGAGGAGGTTGACGATCTCCCGCGCCGAGGACTTGGTCGTGGCGGCCATGATGGTGTCGTGGTCGCCCGGGCGTTCGTCACGGTGCACCAGGGACGACACCACCTTCATGCACACGTCGCCGCGCTCGTCGTACCACTGCCCTACTCGACGACCGTGCAGGGCGGTCGCGCCGAGGAGGAACTGAAGCTCGCGAGATGAATCGCCCGCGAGGCGGGCTTCGTGTGCGTGCCGCAACAACCGGTCGATCGGTACGCTCCGTTTGGACACCAGTGGCTCGCCATCGGCGGAGAAGTCGATGGCAGAGAGAAGCATCGCCCAGCCATTATCGTCGAGACCGGCATGCAGGAACCTGATGGTGGACTGCCACCAGGACAGTGGCTCACGATCGTCGGGCACGAGCTCACCCAGGGCAATCGGCGCGTTTGTGAGTTCGACCAGAAGTGTGAACAGATTACCGAGATACGCGGCGACGCGGCCGAGCAGGTTACGCCCGGACGGGTTGTAGTCGCGAAATCGTCCGAACGTCTCGCGCTCCTGGCTGAAGCGGATGAGCGATTTCAGCTCAGCGACGATCATGCCCTGCAGCTCAGGCGACCTGGTCTCGAACAGTTCCCGAACGAAGGGCATGATCGCGCCTCCGACCGACAGTTGCTGGTGCGACAGCAGCGCGAAGAACTGGTCGTCGGTCCACTCTTGGCCGACCGGCAGGTATCGTCGCGCGTTCGCGAGGCCGTCCAACTGGTGCAATACGTGGTAAGCGATCAGGTACTCACCGAACGTCGCGTGCAGAAACTCGTAGCTGCTGCCGGTGACGAGACTGCTGTTGACATCCGCGGCATGAATGAAGAAGAACCTGGCGATGGTGCGGATCGCCGGATCCAGCGGGTGGGGCGGGCGCTTCCGGTTCCCGGTGGACGCGGCCGACGAGTGCAGCATCGGCGCGAGATCGAGATCCAGGTCCTGGCCACTCACCGATTGCTGCCCCCGGTTGAACATGGCGAACGCCGCGATCCCGAGTTGCCACAACTCGCGGTCCGCCTGGGCGGCGGCCTCGTCCCCACCCAGCGGTCGGCCCGCCGGCCGGGGCGCCTTGGTGACCTCACGACTCACGTAACCGTTGAGCAGCCACTGGTAAAGCTGCCCCTGCGTGACCTGACCGGCGCTGTCCACCGGCGGGTCGTCCGTCGCCCCGAAGATCGCCAGCATGAGGAGGAGCAGCGGCTGGCGAGCCAGCTCGCCCATCGACCACACGCTGTCCGCGGCCAGCGGCTTGACCGTCTCGTTGGCGATCGGCTCCCGATTGGCCTCGTTCCACATGTCGACCCACGCGCCGACCTGCTCCCGATCGAAATCGTTCAACTTGAGCACCAACGAGCCGACCGGGATATTCGCGATGTTGGCAACGACGGTACGGGAGGTCACCACGACAGAGACGGGCGAACCGATCGAGGCTTCCTTCTCCTGAAACGCCTGGACCTCATGCAGGAAGCCGGACTCGGTCGCGCCGGTGGCCTGCATCAGTTCGTCCAGACCGTCAAGGAGCACCACTCTCGTGACGTCCTGACTGGCGTCGGACAGCTCACGCCACCGCACGCCGAGGTGAGTGTCGTCATCCAGGAAATCCTGAATCTGCTGGTAGATCTTGACCGCCGGATTCTTCACCTCGCGAAGCGGCACACGGACAACCGTGAAATGCTCGGCCGGCAACCGCGCCGCCGTGATCTTGGTGAGCAGGGACTTGCCCGCGCCCGGATGGCCGAGAATCACCAGTGGGCGCTCCGTGCTGCGGGGCGAGGCGAAATACGCGGCGAGAATGTGATCCAGGCGGTACCCGTTCCGCTGCAGCTTCCACCACTCCTCCTCCCAGGGGCGAGACTGGCCGTCGGTGACAGCCCACTGGAAGTGCGGGTTCACGTAACCCGACTCGGTCGTGGGCATCCGCAGGCCCGACATCTGATCCATCTCGGTGACCTGAGCGATCGGCTCCGACAACCGATGGCGGTTACGCTGCGCCATGATCGCCCGGGCGCGTTCGTGCTGACCATCGAGAAAGCGCGGCAGATCGTTGAGGAGCTTCTCCATGAACGCGAGCGACCGTTGCTGGAACTCCAACGACTTCTGCTGTGCGGCCTCTTGCGCCGACGCCACCGACTCGATCTCGTCCAGCAACGCCCACATGCCAAACTCCGGCACGTCAGCCGCCAGCCGCCGGTAGTCATCGCGGTACAGCGCGGCCGCGGTCTCGGCGATGTTCGCCTGCAGCGATTGTCCGAACTGCCAGCCCGCGACGGCCTCTATCTTCTCCCAGGCGGCGAGGCCCCGGAAGAAGCCCAGACAGTGCTCCGTCAGGGCCATGAAGAACGGGGTTATCGAGGCCCGCAGGTTGGCCTCGAACCCACAGCCCGCCCAGGGCAGCGGCAGTTCCGTACGCAGCAGGTACGAAACAATCGTCTCGTGCGTGACGGCGCCTCCCCCGCCGACCATCCGCTGTTTCTCGACCTCGGTGAGCCGAAGGCTTGCGTAGTGCTTGCCCAGCACCTTTTTCAGGGCAGCGAAGAACGCGCCCGCGGCCACCGAGGTATGCGCGGCCGCGATCAGCTGATGCCGATCCCGGCCCTTGACACCGAGGGTCCGCTCCCGGAAGCGGTCGACGGCCGTCGAGATCTGCTGGACCAGCTCGTTCTTCTGGTCGATCCATCCCCACGCGGCACTTATCGCCGGCACCGCAATGCCGGCACCCCCGCTGCCGAGGGCCGCCAACCCCAGCAGGGTGGCGAGCCTTTGACTCCACCCCGGGTCCTGCTTGCCGAGAATACGGCGGGCGGTGTCGAACGACATTGACGAACCGCTCAACGAAAGTCCCTTCAGACGACCACCGGGAAGCGGCCACCCTAGCCCTTCGGAACCGGGCGAGCAGTCGGTTATCCGGCAGTCCCCCGCCCCGGTCAGCCCCGCAGATCCGCGCCTGCCGAGGCACGACGCACCACACCCCCCCGCAGCCAATGCACCTGACATGCGCGAAGGCCGAAGAACGTCCCGAGCGACACCGGCTCCGGTGGGCGTTACCCTGACACCATGCAGGCCGTCTCCCCCACCGCGACCGGCGTGGCTTTTCTGGCCCGCCCGGGTCGCCCCGCTGTGGTGGCACGGACGCTCGCTGAGCTGGCCGGCCCCACCCGAGGCGTGGTGGAGCTGCCGGTACGGCTGATGTGGAACGCCGAGCGCACCTTCGACCTCGGCGACCCCGACCAACTGCTCTGGATGTACGAGAACGTGCTTCGCGAAACCACCCGGGCCGAGGATCTGCGCGCTCTGATCAACGGGCGGACGCTGCGTCGGGTGTGGCGACTACTCAACCTGCCTCGGGGCGTACGCCAGGCGTGGGAGAGCCGGCACCGCGGCCTGCGCACGGCGTGACCGAGCCCCATCTGCACGAGTTCTACCGGGAGGTGGCCCGGGTGGCGCTGGCCGCCGCCGGGCCGTACCGGTTCGTTCTGGGTGGTGGGGTGGCGTGGGCGGCGCACGGGCTGGTTGCCCGACCGACGGAGGACGTCGACCTCTTCGCGGACGTGGAGGGCGCCGCGGCGGCCGCGTCCGCCGGGGTGCGGGTGGCCCTGGAGCGGGCCGGGTTCATCGTCAGCGACGCCGACCCGGACAGTGAGCTGGCTGAGCTGTTCGACGGGTACGAGCAGGACATGAAGGACTTCGTGGTGAGCCGCGACGGGCGGCAGATCCGGCTCAGCCTGGCCCGGTTGGACCGCCAGCAGAGTCCGGTGGTGATGGACCTCGGCCCGGTGATGGACGTCCGCGACCTGGTGGCGAACAAGATCGCGGCGTTGGTCAACCGGCGGGAGGTTCGCGACTTCATCGACGTGGCGGCGGCCCTCGACCACTACGACGTTACCGAGCTGTTGGTGCTGGCACGGCAGGTCGACCCCGCGCTGGACCCGGACGACGTGCGCGCCGCCGGCCGTTACCTGGACCGGCTCTCCGACCAGCGCTTCGGCCGCTACGGCCTGGGCGCCGCCGACATCGCCGAGATCCGGCAACGCTTCGCCGCCTGGCCACGCTGACCACCGGGCCGCGCGAAGGACCCGCACCCACACGGGCCAGGCGAACAACCCTCATTAGCAAGGGCCGCGCGAACCAACAGCGGCCGGCGACCCCGGGTGTCGCGTGGAGGGCAGCAGAGCAAAGCACGAACAAGGGCCGCGCGAACAAGCCCACCAACAAGGGCCGCGCGGAGGACCCGCACCCACACGGGACTGCGCGAACAGGTCACCCTGCCGGGTGGGCATCCCCGCTCGGACGCCCACGCGACGACGGATCACTTCGTGGGTCGACCGCCGGTGACCCCCAGGATCTCGCCCGTTACGTAGCTGGACTCCTGCGAGGCGAAGAAGACGTACGCGGGCGCCAGCTCGGCCGGCTGACCGGGGCGCCCCTCCGGGGTGTCGGTGCCGAACTGCTTCACCTTCTCCTCCGGCATGGTGGCCGGGATCAGCGGCGTCCACACCGGGCCGGGCGCGACCGCGTTGACCCGGATGCCCTGCTCGGCGAGGTCGGCTGCGAGCGCCTTGGTGAAGTTGGCGATCCCCGCCTTCGTGGTGGCGTAGTCCAGCAGCTGCGGCGACGGGTCGAACGCCTGGATCGACGACGTGTTGATGATCGCCGACCCCTCGGGCAGGTGGGGAATGGCGGCCTTGCAGAGCCAGAACATCGCGTACAGGTTGGTCTTGAACACCCGGTCGAGCTGCTCGGTGCGGATCCCGAGAATGCCCTTGTCCTGCGCCATCTGGTACGCCGCGTTGTTGACCAGGATGTCAAGGCCGCCCAGGTCACGCACCGCCCGATCAACCAACTCCTGGCAGTGCGCCTCGTCGGTGATGTCGCCACGTACCGCGACGCCCCGCCGGCCGGCGGCCTCGACCAGCCGGATGGTCTCCCGGGCGTCGGCGTCCTCCTCCTCGCCGAGGTAGGAGATGAGCACGTCCGCGCCCTCCCGGGCGAAGGCGATCGCGACCGCCCGGCCGATCCCCGAGTCACCGCCGGTGATCAGCGCCCGCTTGCCGTCGAGCTTGCCACTGCCCCGGTACGACTCCTCCCCGTGGTCCGGCTTCGGGGTCATCTCCCGGGTCGAGCCGGGCGCTGACTGCTGCTGGGCGGGCTGACCGGACTGCTGGCCGTACTGGCTGGTCGGATCCTGCTGGGTGTGCTGGTCCTCGCTCACTGATGTCTCCTCGTTGCGCACAGGAAGCGGGGGCTCTCCCGCGAAATCTGGTCTCTGACCGCCCTACCCTGCGGCGGCCTGCGGAAACCGCCGCGACCTCCGGGGCTGACGTGGCGCAGGTGACGGCTGCTGGCTATGGTGCGCAAGGCGCTCACGAGGCGCGTCCACCCCCATGGAAAGGCACGTCATGATGACCTCTCCCTCCGGCCCGTCGCGCCGCCAGGTGCTCGTCGCCGCGGCGGCCGCGGC
>NZ_JBEXHP010000185.1:0-6761 GCF_040607895.1 Micromonospora sp. NPDC005220 | reverse complement strand
GCTCCCCGTGGGGGCCGCCGCCGAGCCCGCCCCCGCCTTGCCCTCGGCCCCCGCCTCGCCCCGCCTCGCCCCGCCCCGCCCCGCCCGGCCCCGCCCGGCCCCGCCTCGCCCCGCCTTGCCTCGCCCCGACCGGCCCCGCCCGCCCGGTCGATCATGGAGTTGTGGTGGGGATGTAAGTCGTGAAGGGGTCCAAAACGGCCGCCACAATTCCATGGTCGACTTGGGCGGGTGGTGTTCGGGGCTTGTTGTTTTCCGGTTCGCCGTGGGAGGGCGGCCGGTAGGGTCCGGAAGTGGCGGACTCGGTGGTGGGGGTGGGTGTGCGGGATCTCCGGTACAAGATGATCATGGCGTTGAACGCCGCCGACCTGGGCGACCCGCTCTGCGAGCAGGTGGCCGAGATCTGTGCCGAAATCGCCGAGCAGCACTGCGCCGAGTTCGGCCACACGCCGCAGTTGCGGACCGGTGAGATCGCCGAACTGGCCACCGGAGAGCCGGCCCTGACCTGGGCGCCCTCGACCCCCGACGCCGGGCAGCGTGCCTGGTGAGCGCGCCCGCGCCCGCTGTCGACGTCCGCCGAGCCGAGGACCGCTTCGCCACCCGGATCTCGTGGCTCGACTCCAAGCACTCCTTCTCGTTCTCCCGGCACTACGACCCGGCCAACACCCACCACGGCCTGCTGCTGGTCAACAACGACGACGTGGTCCGACCGGGGGCCGGTTTCGAGACCCACCCGCACCAGGACATGGAGATCGTGACCTGGGTGCTGCGCGGTTCGCTGGTGCATCAGGACTCCACCGGGCACTCCGGGGTGATCTACCCGGGTCTGGCCCAGCGGATGAGCGCCGGCACCGGCATTCTGCACTCGGAGAAGAACGACGCCTGGCGGCTCAACAACCAGGAGCCGCACAGCGACCCGGTGCACTTCGTGCAGATGTGGGTGCTCCCCGACGAGCAGGGCGTCGACCCGGGCTACGAGCAACTGGAGATCGAGGACGAGCTGCTCCGCGGCGGCCTGGTGCCGATCGCCTCCGGGATGGACCGCTACGACGGCGCGTCCGCGATCCGGATCCGCAACCGGTACGCGACCCTGCACGCAGCCCGCCTCGCCCCCGGCGACGAGGTCACCATCCCCGACGCGCCCTACGTGCACCTCTACGTGCCCAACGGCACGGTGACCCTGGAGGGCAGCGGCCCGCTCGGCAGTGGCGACGCGGCCAGACTCACCATGACCGGTGGCCGGCGGGTCACCGCCGACGAACCGGCCGAGATCCTGGTCTGGGAGATGCACGCCACCCTCGCCTGACCGTCACCCGCGGGGGGAGTCGCTCCGGCGCCCCCATGATCACGCTGGAACATGGATGTAGTGGCCTCCACGAAGAGGGAGGCCACTACATCCTGGATCGAGCACGATCTTCCCGGGCGCCGGGCGCCGGGCGCCGGGCGCCGGACGCCGGACGCCGGACGCCGGACGCCGGACGGGGCGCGGGGTGCCGCGCCGGTTACGCCGGGGACTCGGTGCGGTCGGCGGCCCAGGTGGTGTGGAACGAGCCGTCGCGGTCCACCCGCTGATAGGTGTGCGCGCCGAAGTTGTCCCGCAGGCCCTGAATCAGCGCGGCGGGCAGCCGCTCCGCGCGCAACGCGTCGAAGTACGCCAGCGACGACGAGAACGCGGGCGTCGGCACGCCGGCCCGGGTCGCGTCGGCCACCACCCGCCGCCAGCTCGGCACGCCAGCGCTGACCGCCTCGGCGAAGTACGGCGCCACCAGCAGCGTCGGCAGGTCGGGCTGCTCGTCGTACGCCTCGCGAATCCGGTTCAGGAAGCGGGCCCGGATGATGCAGCCACCACGCCAGATGGTCGCCGTGCCGCCCAGGTCGATGTCCCAGTCGTACTCGCTGCTGCCGGCCCGGATCTGGTCGAAGCCCTGGGCGTACGCGACGATCTTGGAAGCGAGCAGCGCCCGGCGGACGTCCTCGACGAAGGCGTCCCGGTCGGTGACCTGCCACTTTTCACCGGCGTCAGGGAATGCCCGGCGGGCGGCCTCGCGCTGGTCGACGTGCCCGGACAGCGAGCGGGCGAACGTCGCCTCGGCGATCCCGGTGATCGGGACGCCCAGGTCCAGGGCGCTCTGCACGGTCCACCGGCCGGTGCCCTTCTGCTCGGCCCGGTCCTGCACGATGTCCACGAAGGGCCGGCCGGTCGCCGCGTCGACGTGCGCGAGCACATCCGCGGTGATCTCGATGAGGAACGACTCCAGCTCGCCGCTGTTCCAGTCGCGGAAGATCTCCGCGATCTCGGCGGGCGTCGCGTCCAGGCCAGCCCGGAGCAGGTCGTACGCCTCGGCGATGAGCTGCATGTCGGCGTACTCGATGCCGTTGTGCACCATCTTGACGAAGTGCCCGGCGCCGTCCGGCCCGACGTGCATGCAGCACGGGACGCCGTCCACGTGGGCGGCGATCTTCTCGAACATCGGCCCGAGCTTCGCGTACGACTCGGCGGAGCCGCCCGGCATGATGCTCGGCCCGAGCAGCGCGCCCTCCTCGCCGCCGGAGACGCCGGTGCCGCTGAAGTGCAGCCCCTGCGCCCGCAGCGCCTCCTCCCGGCGGCGGGTGTCGGCGAAGTGGGCGTTGCCGCAGTCGACGATGATGTCGCCCTCGTCGAGCAGTGGCACCAACTCGTCGATCACCGCGTCGGTGGGCGCGCCGGCCTTCACCATCACGATGACCGCGCGGGGTCGTTCCAGTGACGCCACGAAATCGGCCATCGTCTCGCCCGGCACGAACGTGCCCTCGTCGCCGTGCTCGGCGACCAGGCTGCGGGTGCGCTCCGGCGAGCGGTTGTGCACTGCCACCGTGAAGCCGTTGCGGGCCAGGTTGCGGGCCAGGTTACGCCCCATCACCGCCAGCCCGGTTACACCGATTTGTGCCCTCGCCTGATCAGCCATTCGTGCCGCCACCTCTCGTCACACCACTATCAGCGTTTGGAAACTTACCGTGATGTGGGCCGATACGGGCCAGTGACCGACGTCCCGTTACTGCACGTGATGGAGATGATGCGACGGCGGCCCCGGCGCCCGACAGTGGTCGGCGAGCCCCGCGCAGGGAAACCTGCCGTCGTTCCACGCGGCGCGCGTCAGCCTTCGGCGAGACGGGCTTCGATTCGGGCGATCTTCCCGGTGAGCGCGTCGGTGACCCCGGGCCGGATGTCGGCCTTGAGCACCACACTCACCCGGGGCGCCCGCGCAGAAACCACGTCGACCGCCCGCTTCACCACCGCCATCACCTCGTCCCACTCGCCCTCAACGGTGGTGAACATGGCATCGGTCCGGTTCGGCAGGCCGGACGCACGGACCACCCGGACCGCCTCAGCGACCAGGTCACCGACGGAGTCGTCACCGCCGAGCGGGGTGATCGAGAACGCGATCAGCATGCGCCGATCGTGCCAGTAAAAACGGATGCGCGTCGGTCGGGCGGTGGCTACGGTACGGACATGCGTAACTGACGCCCCACTTCCGAGCCGGCCCGCCGACCCGCGTCGCGGTCCGTGCGCTCCCGGGCGTCCCGCATCCCCTCCCCGCCGTTCGGCGGCGATGCTCTGCCCGACACCGGTGAGCAGTCCCTTCCCCACTCGACCGTCGCGCGACGGCGGTCACCAGCCGATCCGACCGACCGCCGCAGCGCGGGACCGGCCGTGTCGGTCGGCATTGAAGGAGGCCCGGATGCCTGCCAGGCGTAACCCGAAGAAGATCCGTACCCGGAGAGCGACGCCGCTCGGCGTCGACCCGGCGGCCGGCCACGGCCCGCTCCCACCCACTCTTCCCGACCTCGACCTCGCGGTCGAACCGGCTCTGCCGGCGGTGCTGGCCAAGCCTGCGCTACCGGCGGTGCTGGCCGAGTCGGTGGTGCCGGCGGCCGTCTCGGACGAGGTGGCGCCGCCGGTCTACGTGCCGCCAGCGGTCGACGTGCCGGCGGTTGTCGACGCGCCGGCGATGGGAGATCTGCCGAAGCCGACCGGGCGACCGAAGGCACCGACGGCCGGCCCGCCCCAGAGCGGTGGCAACCGCTCCGGCGGCGGCCGCAGCCAGCAGGCCGGCCAGGCCCGCCGCTACGCCTTCCGCCGCAGCTGACCGAGCCGCCTTCACCCCGCCCTGCCCCGCCCTGCCACGCCACGCCACGCCGCGCCGCGCCACGCCGCGCGATCTTGCACTGTCTGTCCTCGCAAAGCCGGCGTATCGGAATGAATCGACGACAGAAATCGCAAGATCGACGTGGGCGGTGCGTGGGCGCTGGGAGGTGACAGCAACATCAGGGATGTAGTGGCCTCCGTCGCCAACGAGGCCACTACATCCCTGATGTTGTGCGGATCTTGCCGGCGGCCGGCGGCGGGCGGCGCGGCGGGATGGCGCAGTGGCGGGCGGCGGCGCGGCGCGGCGGGGGTGGGGTCAGCTGATCAGGGGGCGGAAGGCGCCCAGGAGGATGCTCGTGGTCAGGGCGGCGGCGGCCAGCAGGGCGGCACCGGCGATGAGGAGCGCGTCGGCGCGGGTGAAGTGTTGCCGACGGGCGACGGTACGGGGTGTGCCGGCGTCGAAGCCGCGCGCGTCCATCGCCACCGCCAGCCGGGTGCCTCGACGGATAGCCCCCACCAGCAGCGCGAACGCGGTGGAGGTGAAGAGCCGCAGCTTCGCCACCGGATTGCGTCCCGCGTCGACGCCTCGTGCGCGCCGCGCCATGCTGATCATCTGCCACTCCTGACCGAGCAGCGGCACCAGCCGGAACGCGGCCAGCGCCCCGATGGCGAACCGGGCCGGCGCCTTCGCGTTCTGGATCAGCGCGTCGGCCAGGTCGGTGGGGTCGGTGGTCGCGAAGACGATCACACCGGGCAGCGCCACCGCGAACACCCGCAGCACCAGGCCGAGCGCCGTGAGCAGCACACCGGTGCTCACCAGCACCGGCCCCGCGTCCAGCAGGACCCGGCCGGATCGGTCGGCCGCGAAGAGCACCAGGGTGACCAGGATGCCGGCGGCGCTGAGCAGCAGTGGCCAGGACCGTCGGGCCAGCACCCGGTAGCGGATGCCGAACAGCGGCAGGAGGGCCAGTTCGAGGGCGATGGCGATCGCTGGGGCGACCGGGTCCAGGGTCGCCAGCAGGGTGAACGAGAAGACCAGCGCGGCGGCGACCTTTGCCACCGGGTTGCGGCGGGCCAACGGCGCGTCCGGCGCGGCGACCGGCTCGATGCTGATCATCGGTGGTCGTCGGGGGCGCGTCGCAGGGTGACGGTGCGGTCGGCGAGTGCGGCGACGAAGTCCGCGTCGTGGGTGACAGTGACCACGCCGTGCCCGGCGTCGCGCAGGTCGGCGAAGAGGTCGACCAGCTCCCGCCAGGTCCGCCGGTCCTGGCCGAAGGTGGGTTCGTCGCAGATCAGTAGGCGAGGCGCGGTGGCCAGGGCGGTCGCCACGCTCAGCCGCCGCGCCTCACCACCCGAGAGGGTGTACGGGTTGGCGGCGGCGAGCCGGGTCAGCCGCAGCCGTTCCAGCAGTCCGGCCACGGTGTCCTTGACGGCCGCCTCGGGTTGACCGGTGCGGCGCGGGCCGAGCGCCAGCTCGTCGAAGACCGTGCTGGTGACGAACTGGTGCTCCGGGTCCTGAAAGACCGACCCGATCCGCCGGGCCAGCGCGGGCGCCCGCCACCGGTGCGGGGGAGTGCGGTGGTCCGCGCCGGCCAGCTCGGCGGACGCGGCGACCCGCCCGCTGCCCGGCCGGAGCAGACCGCCGAGCAGCAACGCCAGTGAGGACTTGCCGGCGCCGTTCGGGCCGCGTACGGCGAGTGCTTCACCGGCGCGTACACCCAGGTCGGTGGAGCCCAGCCGGGGCGGCAGGCCGAGCCGGTCGGCGGTGAGCAACAGCTCCCCGGGGTCGGCGGTGGCCGGCCGGGGCGCGATGGGGTGACCGGGCACCCAGACCCCCTCGGCGGCCAGGGCGGCACCGTGGGCGGCGAAGACCGCCTCCGGTGGGCCGTCCGCGCGGACGCCGCCACCCGGTTCCAGGACGACCACCCGGTCGACCAGCGGCAGGGCCTCGGCCACCCGGTGCTCGACCAGGATGAGTGTGGTGTCGGTGTCCAGCGCGCCGGCCACCGCGTGCCGGACCAGGTCGGCCCCGTCCGGGTCGAGGTTGGCGGTCGGCTCGTCGAGCAGCAGCAGGGCGGGGCGCAGGGCCAGCGCGCCGGCCAGGGCGAGGCGTTGCTGCTCGCCGCCGGAGAGCGCCCCGGTGTGGCGGTCGCGGGAGTATGGGAAGCCGACCCGGTGCAGCGCCTCGTCCACCCGGGGCCAGATCTCGTCGGCGGGCACCCCCCGGTTCTCCAGCCCGAACGCGACGTCGTCGCCACAGCGCGCCATCACCAGCTGGGTCTCCGGGTCCTGGAAGACGATGCCGACCCGTTCCCGCCCCTTGCGCGGGTCGAGCCCGTCGATCTCGACGGTGCCCTCCTGCTCGCCGGAGTCCTCGGGAAGCAACCCGGCGAGCGCGCTGAGCAGGGTGCTCTTCCCAGCCCCCGACGGCCCGAGCAGCAGAACGCGCTCCCCAGCCTCAACCCGCAGGTCAACACCCCGAACGGCCCATGCGCGCCGCCCAGCGTGCCGCCACCCGAACCCCCGCAGCAGTACCCCGCCCACCAACCCACCCACCCCCCTCCCGGCCGCGCCGCCCCCGCCTACCCCGTTGATCAAGAGGTTTGCGTCAGGAAATCGCCTTCCGTTGACGCAAACC
>NZ_JBEXHP010000184.1:0-6792 GCF_040607895.1 Micromonospora sp. NPDC005220 | reverse complement strand
CGGCCGATCGGCCGGGGGCAGCGCTGTCTGTGTCCCCGGTTCGCGAACCTGTCTCGGTTGACCTATGTTCAGGGGGTCGCTCGCGTGGGAGGGGGTGTCGGGGTTGGGGCTACGGACCTTTATCGAGGGTTGGCCGGTGTACCGCCAGCTGACCGGCACGGACCCGTTGGGCCGGGGTGCGGCGGCGATGTCCGACGGGTCTCGTGCGCTGACCTCCCGTACCGACACGGCCGACAGTGTGGCGCGGTCGGTCTGCCCGTACTGTGCGGTGGGTTGTGGTCAGCGGGTGTTCGTGAAGGACGGGCGGGTCAGTCAGATCGAGGGTGATCCGGACAGCCCGATCTCGCGGGGGCGGCTCTGCCCGAAGGGCTCGGCGAGTAAGAGTCTGGTGACCAGCCCGTTGCGGCAGACGACGGTTCGCTACCGTCGGCCGTACTCGACGCAGTGGGAGGATCTGGAGCTCGACACCGCGCTCGACATGATCGCCGACCGGATCCTCGCTGCCCGCGAGCAGACCTGGGAGGACGTCGACACGCAGGGCCGGCCGCTCAACCGGACGCTGGGTATCTCCAGTCTGGGTGGGGCGACGCTGGACAACGAGGAGAACTACCTCATCAAGAAGTTGTTCACCGCGATGGGGGCGCTCCAGATCGAGAACCAGGCCCGTATTTGACACTCCGCCACCGTCCCCGGTCTGGGGGCCAGCTTCGGTCGTGGCGGTGCGACGGATTTCCAGCAGGACATCGCCAACGCTGACGTGATCGTCATCCAGGGTTCGAACATGGCTGAGGCACACCCGGTGGGTTTCCAGTGGGTGATGGAGGCCAAGCGCCGGGGGGCGAAGGTCTTCCACGTCGACCCGCGGTTCACCCGTACCAGCGCGGTCGCGGATGCGTATCTGCCGATCCGGGCGGGCACGGACATCGCGTTGCTCGGCGGGGTGGTGCGCTACATCCTGGACAACGACCTGGACTTCCGGGAGTACGTGCTGGCGTACACCAACGCGGCGACGATCGTGAGCGAGCAGTTCAGCGACACCGAGGACGGCGACGGGTTCTTCTCCGGCTTCGACCCGGAGACGGGCACCTACGTGCAGGACAGCTGGCAGTACGAGGGGCACGAGGGTTCGTCGGGCAGTGGGCACACCGCCCAGGAGCGGGACAGCGCCGCGGGGTTGACGCACGAGTCGCACGGCGCGCCGGTGGGCGGTCAGACCCGGCGCGACGAGACGTTGCAGCATCCGCGTTGCGTCTATCAGATCCTCAAGCGGCACTTCTCCCGTTACACCCCGGAGATGGTGGAGCGGGTCTGCGGTATCTCCCAGGCGCAGTTCCTGGAGTTGGCGCGGGCGTGGACGGAGAACTCCGGCCGGGACCGCACCGGCATGCTGATCTACTCGGTCGGCTGGACGCAGCACAGTGTCGGTGTGCAGTACATCCGCACCGGCGCGATCATCCAGCTGTTGCTGGGCAACATGGGCCGCCCGGGTGGTGGGGTGATGGCGCTGCGCGGGCACGCCAGCATCCAGGGTTCGACCGACATCCCGACGTTGTTCAACCTGCTGCCCGGTTATCTGCCGATGCCGCACCACGCGGAGCACCCGAGCTTCGACGAGTGGGTGGACAGCATCCGGCACCCGGGGCAGAAGGGGTTCTGGGGCAACGCGAGGTCGTTCGCCGCGAGCCTGCTGAAGGCGTACTGGGGTGACGCGGCGACGCCGGAGAACGACTTCTGCTACGGCTACCTGCCGCGGATGACCGGTGATCACGGCACGTACCAGCAGGTGCTCAATATGATCGATGGGAAGATCAAGGGGTACTTCCTGCTGGGGCAGAACCCGGCGGTCGGGTCGGCGCACGGTCGGGCGCAGCGGCTCGGGATGGCCAACCTCGACTGGTTGGTGGTCCGGGACCTGTTCATGATCGAGAGTGCGACGTTCTGGCAGAACGGCCCCGAGGTCGCCACCGGCGAGATCGTGCCGGAGGAGTGCCGCACGGAGGTGTTCTTCCTGCCCGCCGCGTCGCATGTGGAGAAGGAGGGCACGTTCACCCAGACGCAGCGGTTGTTGCAGTGGCGGGAGAAGGCCGTCGAGCCGCCCGGCGACGCCCGCTCCGAGCTGTGGTTCTTCTACCACCTGGGCCGCAAACTGCGGGACAAGCTGGCCGACTCGCCGCTGCCGCGCGACCGTGCGCTGCTCGACCTCACCTGGGACTACCCCACGCACGGTGCGCACGCGGAGCCGAGCGCCGAGGCGGTGCTGCGGGAAATCAACGGGTACGACGTGACGACCGGCCGCCCGCTGTCCGGTTTCGCCGAGGCCCGCGCGGACGGCTCCACCGCGATCGGTTGCTGGATCTACAGCGGGGTGTACGCCGACGGCGTGAACCAGGCGGCCCGGCGCAAGTCCCGGCACGAGCAGGACTGGGTGGCCGCCGAGTGGGGTTGGGCGTGGCCGGCGAACCGGCGCATTCTCTACAACCGGGCCTCCGCCGACCCGGACGGCAACCCGTGGTCCGAGCGCAAACGTTACGTGTGGTGGGACGCGGAGAAGGCCGAGTGGACCGGCTACGACGTGCCGGACTTCGAGAAGACCAAGCCACCGTCGTACCGGCCGCCACCGGGCGCGTCCGGGACGGAGGGCATCGCCGGCGACGACCCGTTCGTCATGCAGGGCGACGGGAAGGGCTGGCTGTACGCGCCCAGTGGTGTGCTCGACGGCCCGCTGCCGACGCACTACGAGCCGGTGGAGTCGCCGGTGCGCAACCCGCTCTACGGTCAGCAGGCCAACCCGACCCGCAAGATGTACGCGCATCCGGTGAACTCGGTGAACCCGAGCCCGCCGCAGGAGCACGACCAGGTGTTCCCGTACGTGTTCACGGTCAGCCGGCTCACCGAGCACCACACCGCCGGCGCGATGAGCCGGACGGTGTCACCCCTCGCGGAGCTGCAACCGGAGATGTTCGTCGAGGTGTCCCCGGCCCTGGCCGACGAGGTCGGGCTGACACATCTGGGCTGGGCGCACCTGGTCAGCGGTCGCGCGGTGATCGAGGCGAAGGTGCTGGTGACCGACCGGTTGACCCCGCTGCGGGTGGACGGTCAGATCATCCACCAGGTGTGGTTGCCGTACCACTTCGGTTTTGAGGGTCTGGTTACCGGCGACTCGGCCAACGATCTGTTCGGCATCAGCCTCGACCCGAACGTCCTGATCCAGGAGAGCAAGGTCGGCACCTGCGACGTGCGGCCGGGCCGCCGTCCCACCGGGCCGGCGTTGCTCGACCTGGTGGCCGACTACCAGCGGCGCGCCGGGATCACCCCGGGCCAGCACGCCCCGGCCGTGACCGAAGACAACGAGGGGAAGGAGCACGGTGCTTCCTGACCCGAACAGTCTGTACGGTCCGCTGGACCCGGCGCCCGACGCCGGCTATGAGAACGCGCCGGCCCGGATGGGGTTCTTCACCGACACCAGCGTCTGCATCGGCTGCAAGGCCTGCGAGGTCGCCTGCAAGGAGTGGAACGGCGTCCCGGAGAGTGGCCTGGACCTGCTCGGCATGTCGTACGACAACACCGGCGCGTTGACCGCGAACTCGTGGCGACACGTGGCGTTCATCGAGCAACCCCGCCCGGCCGGGCACCGCGCCGCGCCGGCGGACGTCCTCGGCGCGCCGGTCGACGCCGGCCCTGACCGGCCGGTCGACGCGGGACCGCAGTTCCTGGGGATGCCAGGGACCCAGCCGCCGGGCCGGGGCACCGGCGTCGAGGAGCGCACGGATTTCCGCTGGTTGATGATGTCGGACGTCTGTAAGCACTGCACCCACGCGGCGTGCCTGGATGTGTGTCCGACGGGTTCGTTGTTCCGGACCGAGTTCGGCACGGTGGTGGTGCAGGAGGACATCTGCAACGGGTGTGGTTACTGCATCTCGGCGTGCCCGTACGGGGTGATCGATCAGCGTAAGGACGATGGTCGGGCGTGGAAGTGCACGCTGTGCTACGACCGGTTGGGTGCGGGGATGACGCCGGCGTGTGCGCAGGCGTGTCCGACCGAGTCGATCCAGTACGGACCCCTCGACGAGCTGCGCGAACGCGCTGCCGCCCGGGTCGAGACGCTGCACCACCGGGGGGTCCCCGAGGCACGTCTGTACGGGCACGACCCGAACGACGGCGTCGGGGGTGACGGGGCGTTCTTCCTGCTCCTCGACGAGCCCGAGGTGTACGGGCTGCCACCGGACCCGGTGGTGACCACCCGCGACCTGCCGAAGATGTGGAAACGCGCCGGCCTCGCCGCGCTGGCCATGGCCGCGGCGACGGTCGCCGCGTTCGTCGGAGGTTCCTCATGACCCCACCGGGCCCCGTGGGCGACCGGTTCCGCCGATTCCGGGAGCGGCTCGCCGCCGAGGGCGGCCACCGACCCCAGGTGGGCGACGAGCGGTCGGGCACCGCGACGAGTGCAGAGCTAGCGACGGGTGCAGAGCTAGCGACGGGTGCAGAGCAGGCGACGAGCGGTGGCGATCACCCGAGCGACCGGGCGATCACCGACGACAGGGACTCCACCAGCGGTGACGAGGCCGGCAGCAGCCGCCGGGGCGATCTGACGGTACGGCGAGGCGCCGAAGGTCGGCGGCGCAGGCGGCGCGGCGGTGGCGGCGAGGAACTACGGGTGCCGGAGGCCGAGTTCACGTCCTACTACGGTCGACCCGTTCTGAAGGCGCCGGTCTGGAAGTGGGACATCGCCGCGTACCTGTTCACCGGCGGGTTGGCCGCCGGTTCGTCGCTGCTCGCTGCGGGCGGGCAGCTCACCGGCCGGCCATCGTTGCGGCGCGCCGGTCGGGTCACCGCGTTGGCCGCGGTCAGCGCCAGCGCCGTCTTCCTGGTGAAGGATCTGGGCCGGCCGGCGCGGTTCCACCACATGCTCCGGGTGGCCAAGCCGACCTCGCCGATGTCGATGGGCACCTGGATCCTCACCGCGTACGGGCCAGCGGCGGGTGTCGCCGCGATCGCCGAGGTCGCCGGTGTGCTGCCCCGGCGCGGTCTGCTCGGGTTGGCCGGCCGGGCGTTGCCGCCGATCGGGCACGCCGCTGGGCTGTTCGCCGCCGGTACCGCGCCGGCGCTGGCCACGTACACCGGGGTGTTGCTGGCCGACACGGCGGTGCCGTCGTGGCATGAGGCGTACCCCGAGTTGCCGGTGATCTTCGCGGGCAGCGCGTTGGCCAGCGGCGCCGGCGTGGGTCTGCTCGCCGCGCCGCCGGCCCAGGCCGGGCCGGCTCGACGGATGGCGGTGGCCGGCGCGGCCCTGGAGCTGTACGGCACACATCGGGTGGAGGCCCGCCTCGGTCTGCTCAGCGAGCCCTACCGGTTGGGCCGGCCGGGTCGGTTGCTGCGCGCCGGGCGGCTGCTGACCGTCGGCGGGGTGGCGGGCGCCCTGCTGGGCCGGCGTAGCCGGGTGGTCGGGGCGCTCTCCGGGACCGCGTTGCTGGCGGCGTCGGTGCTGACCCGGTTCGGCATCTTCCACGGCGGCGTCGCCTCGGCCCGCGACCCCCGGTACACGGTGGTGCCGCAGCGCGAACGGGTCGAAGCGCGGCGAAGCGGCATGGATCTTCCAGCTGATCGGGCGGCTCCGCCCGCAGTGTGATCGAATGGCCGGTGGAGGCGTTCAGGCGGCTGGTGCCCCTCCCGGTCTTCAAAACCGGAGTGGTCCGGGACCCGGGCCAGGCGGGTTCGATTCCCGTCCGTCTCCGCCACACCGCTTGCAGGAGATGACGTGATGGGCGACGGCCCGGTGGACCCGCGACGTCGGGTGCCCCGTACGGACACGCTGCTTGCCGACCCGGTGCTGGCCGCCGCCACCGTGACCCTCGGCCGGGAGCAGGTCAAGGCGGTGGTCTCCCGCGCGCAGGACCGCGCCCGCCGCGGTGAGCTGCACCCCGACGAGGTACGCGACGCGGCGGTCGCCGCGCTGCCCGCGCCCGGCCCCCGGGTGGGGGTCAACGCCACCGGTGTCGTGGGGCACACCAACCTGGGCCGGGCGCCGTTGTCGTCCCCCGCGGTCGCCGCGGTGGTGGCCGCCGCCGGACACACCGACGTCGAGTTGGACCTGGCCACCGGCCGGCGGGCCCGCCGCGGCCGGGACACCCTCGACGCGCTGGCCGCCGCCGTGCCCGACGCCGGCGCCGTGCACGTGGTGAACAACGGCGCCGCCGCGCTGGTGCTGGCCGCCACCGCGTTGGCCGCCGGCCGGGAGATCGTGGTCAGCCGGGGTGAGCTGGTCGAGATCGGCGACGGTTTCCGCCTGCCCGACCTGCTGGAGAGCACCGGTGCGCGGCTGCGCGAGGTGGGTACCACCAACCGCACCACCCTGGCGGACTACGCCGCCGTGCTCGGCCCGCAGACCGGCTTCGTGCTCAAGGTGCACCCGTCGAACTTCCGGGTCACCGGCTTCACCTCCGCCACCGGGGTACGGCAACTGGCCACGCTCGGGGTGCCGGTGGTCGCGGACATCGGCTCCGGGCTGCTCGGCGCGGACCCGCTGCTGCCCGACGAACCGGACGCGGCCAGCACCCTGCGCGCGGGCGCCGCGCTGGTCACCGCCAGCGGCGACAAGCTGCTCGGTGGGCCGCAGGCGGGGCTGCTGCTGGGTGACGCGCAGCTGATCGACCGGTTGCGCCGGCACCCGCTGGCCCGGGCGCTGCGGGTGGACAAGCTCACCCTGGCCGCGCTGGCCGCCACAGTGCACCAACCGGCCACCCCCACCCGGGCGGCGCTCCACCCGTTCCCGCAGGGCACCCGGGTCGGCGTGCA
>NZ_JBEXHP010000183.1:0-6854 GCF_040607895.1 Micromonospora sp. NPDC005220 | reverse complement strand
TGACCAGTCCGGGGTATAAATCATAATTGGCACTGGCTTTACAAGCACCCTGTTGAGTTCTCAAAGAACAACCACACACCGACCAGAAGCCCCACACTCAGTGGAACCCCAACCGGGGCTTTTCCGTACCGCGTCCCCGCCGCTCTCGCGCCGGGCACTTTTACTACGTTACCTCACCGTCTTGGCCGTGTCAAACCGTGTGTCCCGGTCTGTCATGCTTCGTACGGGTCAGCGCCGGCGCACTCACGCAGCAGCGAACCGCTGCGTCAGGTCGTCGGATTCGGCAGGCCGGCCGCTGCGGTTTCCCGCAGTCTCGCCCGGTTCCCTGCCGGTCGTAAACCTTACCCGGTCGGCTTCGCCGCACCAAATCCGCCTCGCGGCCGATCCGGCGAGCCCCGCCCGGACCGTGTCCCGCAGGAGCGAACCCCTGCCTGACCCGGTTGCCACCCCGTTTTGGTGCTCCAGGACCTTCGTCCCGTTTGCCCCGTTCCGCGCTGGCAGAGAGAAAGTTACGCGTCTGCGGGTTTGATCGTCAAATCCACGGGTAGCGGCGCGCGTCACATTCGCGCGCCCGGACCGTTTCCCCAGGTCAACGTCGTTCCGGCAGCAACGGGACTCGCCGACCACCAGCAGGACGGGGGCACCGGCAGCCTGATCCGCAGGAGCAGCGGCGATCAGGACGCCTGCCGCCGCCGGGCCGCGAGCCAGGCTCGGACACCGAGGACGCCCGCGGTGGTGCCGATTGCCAGCGACGCGGCGATCAGCAGCGCGTGCACCCACAGGAAGCTGGTGGCCGCGCCGTCGGCCACCGTGCCGGATGCCCAGGACCTCGGGTCCTGCCAGATGGCCACCGCGAACCTCGGCCAGATCACCCAGTTCCAGACGCCGACTCCGACCAGGAAGAGACTCCACCCTCGCGACAGCACCATGGCAGCCGAGTATGCCAGCGCACCTGCTCACCGGGCCGTGGGTCTTCGGCCGGAAGGTGCTGTTGCCGGCCGGGACGGTGGAGCGGGTGGATCACCAGGAACGCGTCGTGCACGTCGACCGGACCTGACAGCAGATCAAGGAAGCGCCGCCGTTCGACCCGGCTTCGGCTGACCCGGAGTACGGCAACGCGTCGGCAGCTACTACGCCGACAGCTACCTTCCCCCTTCCGGCGCCATCGGCGGATAATCTGAAGCCGTGGTCCGGACGGGCAACTGTGCATCCGAGGCTGTCGACCTGGTCGACGGCCTCTTCCTCGATGCCGTGCCCGAGATCCCGACCAGCTCCGGTGACGGCCGTGAGCAACTTCTGAACGTCCTCCGTGCCGGTGGTCTGCGGTTCCGCGCCGGCGCGCGATGGCGGACGGCTCGCTGAGTCGATTCCGCTGACCGAGCAGGGCTGAGCCAGCCCTGCTCGGCGCGCGCCCATGCGTGACCCACCTTCGGATAACGAGAGGCACCACCATGTCCGTCGCACGAATGCTCACCGGCGACCGGCCCACCGGCCGCCTGCACCTCGGCCACTACGTCGGCAGCATCGCCAACCGGGTACGGCTGCACCAACGCTACGAGAGCTTCTTCATCATCGCCGACCTGCACATGCTCACCACTCGCAACCGTCGCGAGGACATCGACCAGGTCTCCAGCAACGCCCGCGAGATGGTGACCGACATCCTGGCCGCCGGGGTCGACCCGGGCCGGGCCACCTTCTACCTCCAGTCGGCCATCCCGGAGGTCGGCGACCTCAACACCCTCCTCCAGAACCTGGTGACCGTTCCGCGGCTGGAACGGGTGCCCTCGCTCAAGGACATGGCTCGCGACGCCGGCAAGGAGGAGATGCCGTACGGGCTGCTGGGTTACCCGGTGCTCCAGGCGGCGGACATCCTCTGCGTCAAGGGGGAGGTGGTGCCGGTCGGCCGGGACAACGCCGCGCACATCGAGGTGACCAGGGAGATCGCCCGACGGTTCAATCACCTGTACGGCCCTGTGTTCCCGGTACCCGAGTTGATCCCGGCGGACACGCCGAGCCTGGTGGGGACCGACGGCACCGCCAAGATGAGCAAGAGTCGGGGCAACTCGATCGCGCTCTCCGACGACGCGGCGACGGTGCGTCGCAAGGTGCTCGGCATGTACACCGACCCGAACCGGGTACGGGCCGACGTGCCGGGCACGGTGGAGGGCAACCCGGTGTTCGCGTACCACGAGATTTTCAATCCGGACCGCGACGAGGTCACCGACCTGGCCCGGCGTTATCGGGCCGGGCGGGTGGGTGACGTGGAGGTCAAGGAGCGGCTGGTCGTCGCGCTGGAGGGGTTCCTGGCGCCGATCCGACAGCGTCGGGCCGAGATCGAAGCCGACCGGGGTCTGGTCGACCGGCTGATCGTCGAGGGCACCGAGCGGACCCGCCAGGAGGTACGCCAGACCGTGCTCGAGGTACGCCGGGCGATGGGGCTGACCGGCGCGTACCAGCAGGTGCGGCGGCGAGCGGAGCGGAGCCGACGCCGGACGGACGCCTCGACCTGAGGTTGGGCGCCCGGTCCTGCCGGGCCGTGTCGATATCCGCGGTCCGCGTTCGTCGTCATGCTGTACGGCGACACGCCGCACCGAGAGGAGCCCAAGAATGAAGTACATGCTGCTGTTCATGAGTCCCATGGTTGACGGGGAGGTCGTCGACAACGGGTGCAGCTTCGAGGACTGGATTCGCTACGACCGGGAGATGAAGGACGCCGGAGTCTGGGTCTCCGGGCATCCGTTACAGGACCTGACCACCTGCACGACCGTGCAGGTGGGCGCGGACGGCGAGCGCACGATCACCGACGGGCCGTTCGCCGAGACCCGGGAACTGCTCGGCGGGTACGACATCATCGACGTGCCGGACCTCGACGCCGCGCTGGACTGGGCGGCCCGCAGCCCCGGGGCCGTCGGCACCGGATCGGTCCAGGTCCGCCCGATCGCCGAGATCGACATTCAGGTCTGAGCATGCCGGGTGAGAGGGCAACGGTCGGGTCGTCGGTGGAGGCGGTGTTCCGGGAGGAACGCGGCCGACTGCTCGCCTCACTCGTGCGCCGCTTCGGCGATCTCGACCTGGCCGAGGAGGTCACCTCCGAGGCCATCGAGGCGGCGCTGACGCACTGGCCGACCGACGGCGTCCCGAGTCGACCGGGCGCCTGACTGCTCACCACGGCTCGGCGTCGGGCCGTGGACCGGTTGCGCCGCGACCGGGTGCTGGCGACCCGGCTCGCGGTCCTTCAGGCGGAGGCCGAGCGGGCCGACCACGCCCCGCCCGCCGACGCGGATCGCGACCTGCCCGACGACCGGTTGGCGCTCTTCTTCACCTGTGCGCACCCGGCCCTGGCCGCGCCGGATCGCGGCGCGCTCACCCTGCGGTTCCTGGCCGGCCTCACCACCACCGCTGTCGCGCGGGCCTTCCTGGTGCCGCCCGCCACCATGGCCCAGCGACTCGTCCGCGCCAAGAAGAAGATCCGCGACGCACGCATCCCGTTCCGGGTGCCCGGCCCCGATGAGTTGCCCGGTCGTCTGCCCACCGTGCTCCAGGCCGTGTACTCGGTCTTCACCGAGGGGTACGCGGCCAGCTCCGGCCCGGATCTGCAACGGATCGATCTGGCCGAGGAGGCCATCCGGCTGGGCCGGATCCTGCGCCGGCTGCTGCCGGCCGAGCGGGAGGTCGCCGGGCTGCTCGGCCTGATGTTGCTGGTGCACGCCCGACGCGACGCGCGCACCGGGCCGGACGGCGCCATGATCCTTCTCGACGACCAGGATCGGGGACGCTGGGACCGTCAGATGATCGAGGAGGGGCGCGGCCTGGTGGTGGTCGCGCTGACCGGCCGAGCGCCCGGCCCGTACGCGGTGCAGGCCGCCATCGCCGCGCTGCACGACGAGGCCGCCGACGTGGCGAGCACCGACTGGCCGCAGGTGGTGGCGCTCTACGACGTGCTGCTCGCTCTGGTGCCCTCACCGATCGTGGCGCTGAACCGGGCCGCCGCGGTGGCCATGCGGGACGGACCGGAGGCGGGGCTCGCGTTGCTCGACGAGTTGGCCGACGATCCGCGCCTGCGCGGCCATCATCCCTATCCGGCGGCGCGGGCCGACCTGCTGCGCCGGCTCGGCCGGTACGACGAGGCGGCGGCCGCGTACCGCAGCGCGTTGACGCTGGTCGGCACCGAACCGGAGCGCGCGTACCTGCTCAGCCAGCTGAAAGGCGTCACGACCGGGTGAGCTGTACCCTTCCCGGGTGAGTCTGCCGTTGCCTCCCGGGCCGTTCGCCGCGTACCTGTTCGACTGCGACGGCACCATCGTCGACTCGATGCCGCTGCACTACCTGGCCTGGCAGCGGGCACTTGGGGAGTGGGGCTGCGAGTTCCCGGAGGAGCTCTTCTACGCCTGGGGTGGGCGGCCCACCGCCGACATCATCGTCGACCTGAACGAGCAGCAGGATCTGGCCATGCCGGTGGCGGTCGTCGTCGAGCGCCGGGAGAGCTACTACCAGGAGTTGCTGCCGCAACTCGCCGCGGTGCCCGAGGTGCTGGCGCACATCCACGACGCGCACCGGCGGGTTCCGTTCGCCGTCGTCTCCGGCAGCACCCGAGCGTCGGTCACCGCCTCGCTGGGCGCGCTCGGCCTGCTGGACCGGTTCGACGTGCTGGTCTGCGCGGACGACTACACCCGGGCCAAGCCCGACCCGGAGGCGTTCCTGCTCGCGGCGGAGCAGCTCGGCGTACCCCCGGAGTCCTGCCTGGTCTTCGAGGACACCGACCTGGGCATTCAGGCCGCGACGGCGGCCGGCATGGCATCGGTACGCGTGCCGCAACAGCGCACGCCCTGAGGTCTCAGGCCACCGTCAGCAGGAGCTTGCCGGCGTAGGACGTCTGTAGGCGCTGGTGCGCATCCCGCACCTTGCCCAGTGGGAACGTCTCCGCGACGTGCACCACGAACGGCCCCGCCTCGATGAGTTCGTTGAGGCGTTGCAACTGTCGAGGGCTCGATTCGCCGTCGTACGGGCGGACCACGACGCCGGGCCGCTCCTGCGGCTCCGGCCGCACCCCGTGGGCGAACGCGACCACGCCGCCGTCGGCCAGCGCCTCGGTGAGCCGGTCCAGCGTCGCGCCGCCGGCCATCGCCAGGATGGCGTTCACCCCGCCCGGCGCCGCGTCCCGGATCCGGGCCAGCGCGTCGGTCATGTCGCCGTGGCCGTCGAGGGAGACGTCGGCGCCGAGCCGGGTCACCAGCGCGACGCCGTCCGCCCCGGACGCCACCGCGACCACGTTCAGCCCCTGCCGCTTCGCCAACTGCACGGCCAGGTGGCCCTGACCGCCACTCGCCCCGAAGATCAGCAACCAGTCCCCGGCCGACAGGCTGACGGTGTCGAGCCCGGCCAGCGCGGTCAGCGCATCGGTGGGCATGGCACCGGCGTGCTCGGCGGGCACACCGTCGGGCACCTTCGCCGCGTACTTTGCCTTGACCGACGCGTACTCGGCGTAGAGGCCGCCCTTCGGCCGGGTGGTGGCGGAGACGTAGACCAGGTCGCCCACCGCCAGGCCGGTCACCTTGCCGCCGGCGGCGATGACGGTTCCGGCGCCGTCGGAGCCGGGCACGATCGGAAGGGCCGAGCCCTCCGGCACCAGCACACCCTCCCGCTCGTACGCGTCCCACACCCCGACGCCGGCGCTCCAGACCTTGATCAGCACCTCGTCGTCGGCGACCTGCGGGATCGGCAGCTTCCGCAGGGTGAGCACCTCCGGCCCACCGAACTCGTCGAAGGCCGCGGCCTGCATCCGCTCTGGCACGTCCCCGTCAACCATGTGGATTCCCTCTCCGTGCCGGCGTCACCGTCGCAGCATGCCGGCTCGGGAACAGGCGTGGCCCGGGGCTGAGCGTCGTTCACCCACAAGGACGAACACCCACGCTCCTCGAAGTCGTACGTGGTGGTCAGCCCCTCGGGCAGGTCGGGTAGCAGGACGTCCGGACCGGACCTGGTCGCGGCGGCTCTCGTCTCCGCGGCCATGGTGAACGCCGGCGCTCCGAAGCACGTCCCGGTGCCGACGGACGCCCTCGGGGACGTCACACCGGTGCCCGCGCACTGATGGCTGTCGCATTTTCTCCATTGGGCGCGGTGACCGAGGACACGGTGCACCGACTCCGCCGAGAGAGTGGAATCAGAGGTGTGAGCAGAGGAGTGACGTCGTGAGGTCCACTCTCTCGACCCGCGACCGGGGTGCGTCGAGCACTGACCCGACGCCCACGGCGAACGAGTCGATTCGGGTGACGGCCGCTCATCGGCAGCGCTGGGCGGTGCAGACCATGGCTGTCGAGCCCGACGACCGGGTGCTGGAGATCGGGTGCGGTCGGGGCACGGCGGTCTCCCTGGTCGCCGACCACCTCACCACCGGCCGGATCGTCGCCATCGACCGCGCCGCGGCGATGGTGCGGCTCGCGACCGAACGGAACCTCAACCACATCGACGCCGGCAGAGCCGAGATCCGACGTGCCGGGTTCGAGTCGGCCGATTTGCCGGCCGAGCACTTCACCAAGATATTCGCGGTGAACGTCAGCCTCTTCTGGTTGGGCGACGCAGCGCAACTGATCGCTCGGATGCGAAGCCTGCTGGCGCCGGGCGGACGGCTCTACGTCTTCGGCGAGCGACCCACCGCCGCGCACGCCACCGCGAACCTCACCGCGACCGAACTGCTGCTCGGAACCCACGGTTTCGCCACTACCACCTCGAACGCCACCCGTGGTCAGGGCCGGGTGTTGACCTGCGTCACCGGTACGCCGGTCGGGTGAGTCTGGGCTGATCGCAGCGTCGACATGAGCCGGGCGGGGGGGGGGGGGAGGCGGGCGCGCCCCGGC
>NZ_JBEXHP010000182.1:0-7050 GCF_040607895.1 Micromonospora sp. NPDC005220 | reverse complement strand
CCGGCCCCTGACGGCCGACCCGGTGGCGCTGCCCGCGCCGGAGCTGGACCGCCTCGCCCGTCCGCTCTCCACCGTCCTCGCCGCCCGCAGCAGCAGCTTCGGCCGGTTCCGCCGCCCGCCCGAGCTGACCCTCCAGGACCTGGGCACCACCCTCGCCGTGGCCGCTGCCGGCGGGCGCTACCAGGCCGACGTCAAGCGGCCCGACGGCGGGCCGGCGCTGACCCGGCTGTGGGTCTTCATCAACCACGTCGACGGCCTTGCCGCCGGTGCCTACGCCTACTGCCCCGAGCGGCACGCCCTGCTGCCCGCCGACGCCGAGCCGGTCACCGACATGTCCGCCTTCCTGCAACAGCAGTACTTCCTGATGAACTACACGATGGGGCAGGTCGGCGCGGTCCTGGCCATCTCCGGTCGGCCCGACGCGGTGCTCGACGTCCTCGGCCCGCGGGGTTACCGGATCCTCAACGCCGAGGTCGGAACCCTGGCACAGCACGCCTACCTGGCCGCCACGGCGCAGGGCCTCGGCTGCGGCGCCGTCCTCGGCTTCGACAACGTCGCCATGAACACCGCCCTCGGTCTCGACGGGGGTGACGAGCGGACGGTCCTGTTCCTGTTGCTCGGTCGACAGCCCGAGACATCGGCCGACCTGGCATTGCGGCTGTGACGTCCCCGCTGCCCCCCGAGGGGCCGACGAAGGAGAGACCAGTGACCGTGTCCCTGCCCGCCCGAGCGGCCACCCCCGTGTCCTGGCGGATGCCTCGGGTCTTCATGCTGCGTACCGCCGGGTTGCCGCTGGAGGTGGCCGACCGGCTGGCCTTCGACGAGACCGCCGCGTGGGCGCGCGGGGTGTTGGAGCGGGAACGGCGACTCGACGCCGCGGGCCGCGAGCTGGCCGACGCGTTGCAGGCGGCGGTGGCCCGCAACCGGAACGACGGCCGGCTGCGGCAGTCGCTGATCCGGCTGCGACGTGACGTGTTCAACCGGCGTCGGCCGCGCGGGGACGACGCGGCGACCGCGTCGCCGGAGGCACTCGGCCCGGACACCCACGCGGCGCTGCGGCGCTGGTTGACCGACCTGGGGGAGTACGAGGTCGAGCGGAGCCGGGGCGGGGCGGTGCTCGACGCGGAGCTGGCTACCGGCAGGGCGGTGCTGCGCACGCTCGCCGACCATCCCGGGCTGCGCGGCGGGATCCAGTTGGCGTCCCCCTCACTGGACGCGTACCTCCCCGACTACCTCGCCCGCTCGGCCAGCGGCGCGGAAGGCAAGCGGACCCGCCGGATGGAGCGCTCGCTGCTCGAGTACGCCTACCGGACAGCCTGCAAGACCAGCCCGTTCAGCCGCCTCACCACCGTCAACGTCGGCAGCCTCACCGACTCGGGCGGCGGCCTGCTGGACGTACGACCGACCGGCGAGATCCGGGGGAGCGCCCGACTCAACCTCGCCGCACTGGGCCGCCTGTCCGCCATCGTCCTGGCCGACGAGAAGCTCTGCGCCGACCTGCCAGTCGCCGTCACCACCGGCTGGCGCATCGACCGGGGGCGGCTGCGCTACCTGCGCCGGCGCCGCACCAGCTCGGACGACGGCGACGCCGCCGTCACCCTGGAATCCATCCACGAGTCGCTGTTCATGCTGCCGACCGGTCAGGTGCTGCACGACATCCTGGCCGCGCTCGACGGCGGCCGGGCCCCCCGGCTGGCCGACCTGGTCGCCGAACTGGCCACCGACGGACGCCCGGACGCGGACATCGAGGTCTACCTGCGCCACCTGCTGCGCGTCGGCCTGCTCGTGGTGCCCAACCTGCACCTCGACATCCACGCGGACGACCCCGTCGAGGGCTACCGGCGGGCGCTGCGGGAGATCGGCCAGGACTGGTCCGACCGGCTGGCCGAGCGGGTCGCCGCCGCGAACGGCCTGGTCACCCGGTTCCCCGACGAGGACATCGCCGGTCGCCGCCGGTTGCTCGCCGACATCCGCGCGCAACTGGTGGCCGCGCACACCGACCTGGGCCGCGCCGAGGTGCCGGTGCCCCGGACCCTGGTCTACGAGGACACCAGCATGCGCACCCGTACCCCGGTCGTCGCCGACCGGGGGCGGTGGGAGAGCGATATCGTGCCGGGCCTGCGCGCGTTGGCGCGGATCATGCCGGTGTTCGACATCAACCTGCCCCGGCGCCTGGCCACCAAGGGCTTCTTCCTCGCCCGTCACGGCGCTGGCGGACGCTGCGACGACCTGCTCACCTTCGCCCACGAGTTCCAGCAGGACTTCTTCGAGCACTACAGCGGCCGGATGATGCGCCGCCGCGCCTTCGACGCCGACAACCGCTACGTGCGGCAGGAGAACTGGTTCCGGCAGGAGGAGATCACCGCGCTCGACGACGCGCGCGTCGAGATGGCCCGGCGGGTGAACGAGGCGTACGCGGCGCTGCCGCCCGACGCGGAGGAGCTGGTCCTCGACGACACCGTCCTGGCCGACATCGCGGCACGGGTGCCGGACACGCTCGGAGTGCTGGACCCGCGCTCCTTCTTCCTGCAACTGGCCGACCAGGGGGAACGCCGCCGGGTGGTGGTGAACCGGGTCTACTCCGGCATGACGCTGCTGTTCTCCCGATTCGCGCACCTGTTCGCCGACGAGCGGCTCGCCGACACCCTGCGCACCGAGCTGTCCCTGCTGCAACCCCCGGGCGCGGTGCTCTGCGAACTCAAGGGCGGCTACGACGCCACCAACCTCAACCTGCACCCGGCGGTCACGCCGTACGAGCTGGTCTGCCCGGGCGAGGTGAGCTTCCGGCCGGCGGCGGAGCAGATCCACCTGGACGACCTCAGCGTGGAGCACGACGCCGCCACCGACCGGCTGCTGCTGCGCTCACGTCGCCTGGACGCCGAGGTCATCCCGGTCTACCTCGGGTTCCTGTTGCCGATGGCCCTGCCGGAGGTACAGCAGGTCCTGCTCACCTTCGCGCACGTCGGGATGGCCCAACCGGACCTGTGGGCGGGAACGAGCGTCCCGCTGCCGGGGCGGGGCATGGTCGGCTACCCGCGCATCGTCCACGGAGACCTGGTGCTGCAGCGGCGCATGTGGAAGCTGCACCCGGAGCACCTGCCCGCCCCCCGCGCGGCCGCGGCCGGCGCGGCGGACTGGTTCCTCGACTGGCAGCGGTGGCGGCGGGACAACGGTCTGCCCCGCCGCGTCTTCGCCACCCCGGAGGGCGGCCCCGCGGCCCCGGCCGACGGCGACGACACCCGGCCGGCGGGGAAGGCCGGTGGGCGGCCCGACCACAAGCCGCTCTACGTCGACTTCGACAGCCACTTCAGCCTGGAACTGCTGGAGGCCACGGCCCGCGGCGCGGGCAGCCGGCTGGTGCTCACCGAGATGCTGCCCGGACGTGACGAGCAGATCCTGCGCGACCCGACCGGCACCTACGTCACCGAACTCACCGTGGAGCTCAACGGCGTCCGAGACGGAAAGGCCCGCCCATGACCTCGTACCCCGACCCCGTGCAGCACCCCTGGCTCAGCGTGCACGTCTTCTACGCCAGCAACGCCAACCCGATGCTCGTGGAGGGCGTGCGGCCCCTGGTCGACGGGCTGCGGGCCGACGGTCTCATCTCCCGCTACTTCTTCATCAAGTACTGGATGGAGGGCCCGCACGTCCGGCTGCGGGTGCTGCCCGCCCCGGGCGTCGACCCGGTGCTGGTACGCGCCCGGGTGGACGCCGCGATCCAGGCCTTCCTGCGCCGCCGGCCGGCGCTCTACGAGGTCGACCCCGACGGGCTGGGCGGGCTGTACAAGCAGATGTACCTCGCCGAGTACGGCCAGCAGAGCTGGGACGAGCAGTACGGCGCCGACGGCAGCATGCCGATGCGCGCCAACAACAGCTACCACCACATCCCCTACGAACGGGAGTACGGCCGCTACGGCGGCCCGGTGGGCATCGAGATCGCCGAGTGGCACTTCGAGCAGTCCAGCGACGTGGTCCTCGACCTGCTCGCGATTACCAACGTGCACGTCCGGCCGGTCCTGCTGGGCCTCTCCGCCCAGCTCACCATGATGATGTGCACGGCGTTCCTCGACGACGACCGGCGGATAGCCGAGTTCCTGGCCGACTACCGGCGCTTCTGGGAGGTGTCGTACGCCGAGCCGAGCGACGACTACCACGCCAGCTTCGACGCCAGCTACCAGCGGATGAGTGGCACCCTCGGTGAGCGGCTGGGCGAGATCCGCGCCGTGGCCCGCGGCGGCGCCGGGGGACGGGCCGCCGGCATCGAGGGCCGCTGGTTGGCGCACTGCCGCGAGCTGCGGCACCGGGTCGAGGCGGCGGCGGGCAGGGGTGAGTTGGTCTTCCAGCGCGGCGGCGACGCGCCGACGGTCATCGCCGACGTGGACGCCGCACTGCCGATCCTGCTCAGCTCGTACGTGCACATGACCAACAACCGGCTCGGGGTGAGCATCCTCGACGAGATCTACCTGTCGTACGTGATCCGGGCGGCGTTGCTCGACGAGCCGGTCGCGGCCACACCGCGATGACCACCGCGGAGCAGACCTGGACCACGCCGCGGCTGCGCGCCGACGTGGTGCTCGGCCCCGCCCAGTGGCGCGACGGCAAACTCGTGCACCACCTGCTCGACCGGACGACCGGCTGGTTCTACCGGGTCGGGCCGCGGGAACACTTCCTGCTGTCCCGGATGGACGGCACCCGCAGCCTCGCCGACCTGGAGACCGAGTACGCCGAGGCGTACCAGCGCCGGCTCGGCCCGGCGAGCTGGCAGCAGCTGTTCGGGATGCTGCACCAGCGGCAACTGCTCGACGGGGCGACCGACACCGAAGCCCTCGCCCGGCTCACCGCCACGGCGGCGGAGAACGCGGCGCGGGCCCGACGCGGTCCACTCTCGGCGCGGCTGCCGCTGTTCGGGCCGGAACGGCTCTTCGACCGGGTGCTGCCCTGGCTGCGGCCGGTGTTCAGCTGGTGGTTCGTGCTGCCGGCGCTGGCGCTGGTGTTGGTGATCGCCGGGTACGTCGGCACGCACGTAACCGAGCTGGCCGCCGTGCTCGACAGCGGTGGCCGTGGTCTGGTCGGCTTGGCCGTCTCGATGGCGATCACCTGGGTGGTGGTGTTCCTGCACGAGTGTGCACACGGTCTGACCTGCCGGTACTTCGGCGGGCGGGTGCCCGAGATCGGGGTGATGTGGCGCTTCCCGCTGCTGGCCCCGTACTGCAAGGTCGACGACCTGGTGCTGTTCACCCGGCGGCAGCGGGTCGCCGTCGCGTTCGCCGGGATCTTCGTCAGCATGCTGGCCCTGACGCCGGCCGCCGTGCTCTGGTACGCCGGGCCGCGCACCGGCGTCGTGCACGCCACCGCCGGTTCGGTGCTGCTGTTCGGCACGGCCACCGCCGCGATGAATCTCGTGCCGGTCCTGCGCCTGGACGGCTACCACATGCTCGGCCACGCCCTGAACCTGGTGGACCTGCGCGGCGACACCTACCGCTTCTGGGGGCGGCTGCTGCGCGGCGGACCCGCGGCCGTCCGCTACGGCCGGCGCCGCGACCGGGTCACGTACGCGTCCTACGGGCTGCTGTCCGCGGCGTTCCTGGCCACCGTGCTGGTCCTGCTGGTGCACTACTGGTACGTGACGCTCGCGCGGTGGGTGGGCGGCGGCTGGTCGGTCGCGATCCTGGTGGCGGAGGCGCTGCTGATCGTGGGGCTGCTGGGGGTCGTGGCCCGGCGTCGGAGCGGGCAACGCGTGGATGCGCCGTCGACGGCGGCCGGGGGGGACACCTGACCCGCTCAGCGCACCATGGACACCGGCAGGGACACGCGAGGCAGGCGAACTCGGTCATGGCGGGCGCCACGGCGTAGTGGGCCAACGGTCTGGACCCGGCATCGGCCGGGTAGTGCAGGTCGATCATCAACGTCCGTTCGCGGTCCCGATGCCACGGATCACGGCGGTCGTGATCTACCAGCCGCATCCGGCGCACACCCACGTCATGCGGCCCGGTGGGCGGCGGGAGGACCGGACTGAACGTGTCCCGCCAGCCATCGGTGTCGCCGTGCCGAGGGAGCACGACCATGGCGACCCCGGCGAGCAAGAACGCCACCACGGTGGCTCGGGCCAGCGGCTCGTGGCTCGGCGGGCGCGACTACCTGTCCATGCTGCGCCGAGGCAACAAGGTTGCCGCCATCTGGGCCGCCGGTGGCCATTTCGCCGGCTACTCCACCGCCCAGCGCCTCATCCGGGAACGCCCGATCCGTAGGCGCAGCATCCGGATCTTCTCGGTGCACTCCCCGCTGGACGAGCTGGTGCGCGGCGTCGGCGACTTCAACCCGACAATCCTCAACGGGTACGCCAGCGCCATCTCGTTGCTGGCCCGCGAGCAGCGCGCCGGCCGCCTCGACCTCCGCCCGGTCCTGGTGATCACCTCGGCGGAGAGCCTGCCGCCGGAGGAGCGCGCCCGCATCCGGGAGACCTTCTCGGCCAAGGTCCGCGACCAGTACGCCTGCTCCGAGTTCATGGGGCTGGCGCACGGCTGCGAGCAGGACTGGCTGCACGTCAACGCCGACTGGGCGATCCTGGAGCCGGTCGACGAGGAGTTCCGCCCGGTGCCGCCCGGCCAGCCGTCGCACACGGTGCTGCTCACCAACCTGGCCAACCGGGTGCAGCCGATTATCCGCTACGACCTCGGCGACAGCGTGACCATGCGGCCGGACCCGTGCCCGTGCGGCAACCCGCTGCCGGCGGTGCGGGTGCAGGGTCGTACCTCCGAGGTGATCGCCTTCCCCGGCCCGGACGGCCGCACCGTCGAGCTGCCGCCGCTCGCGCTCGGCGCCCTGGTGGACAGCACCGCCGGGGTTCGGATGTTCCAGGTCGTGCAGACCGACCCCCGACGTCTCGCGGTGCGGCTGGTCATCGAGGACGACGTCGACGCCGGCCAGGTCTGGGAGCAGGTCCAGCGGGCGCTGCGCGGCCCGATATGTCCGTCTGGTGATCAGCGACGGCCCCGTGCTCGGGCCGGATACCCCGTCTCGGCGTGATCAACACGAGATGGGCGATGTCGG
>NZ_JBEXHP010000181.1:0-7116 GCF_040607895.1 Micromonospora sp. NPDC005220 | reverse complement strand
CGGGGCGTGCGCCGGGCGGCACCGGCCCGACCGGGCCGGGGAGGGCGTCCGACGGCCGCCCCCGGGCGTTGTCCGCCCGCCGTCGGCTGCTGCTCTGGGGCGGGGCGGTCGTGCTGGCGCTCGCGGTGCTGACCGGCGGGATCGTGGCCACATTCGGTGGCGGGGGCCGTGACGACCTGGTGTTGACCGCGACCGGTGAGGCGCCCGGCCAGGGCGTCAGCCTCTCCGTGTCGATCACCACGCACGAGGGCAGGGGCTCCACGATCCGGATCACCGCGACCGGGCTGCGGCCGGGGCTGCGCTACCGGCTCTTCGCGGTGACCCGCGACGGGGTCACCCACCCGGTGCGGGACTGGACCGCCTCGGCTGGCCCGCAGGAGGTGACCGGCGAGCTGTCACCGCCGGTCGACGACCTCTCCTTCGTCGGCGTGGGCCTCGCCGACGGCACCTCGGTGGTCACCGCGCCGATCTCGCGCTGAGGACGGAAGGCTGTTCGCGGCCAGCGGCTCACAGATCTTGGTACCGAACGGCCCCTATCGGGGCGCTTTCCTTCCAAGATCTACACCGATCCTGTGGTGCGGGACAAATGGTCTCCGACCGATTCGCCGCACTTCCCGTTGAACCGAAGGCTCTCCCGCGCCGTCATGTCGCCGTGCGGTTGCCGCACCCGTCGGGGGACGCGGCGCGTCCCCGCCAGGCCGAGGGAGGGCTACATGGCTGTGAGGACCGGATCGTCGTCGACCCGTGGGACGCGGGCCGGGGTGTCGGGCGGGGGCCCGGCCCCATCCGCGGGCGTCAACCGGGGCCCCCGCCCAGCACGCAGGGCCGCGCTGCTCGCCGTGGTGCTGGTGGCGCTCGGGCTGATCGTGGGCGTGCCGGGCGGGCCGGCGACCGCCGCCACCGGGGAACGGGTGACGTTCGTCAACGGCACTGCGGAGACGCTGTGGATCGGCGCGGGCGAGAGCGGGGACGGCTCCCGGCCGATCACCGGGCTGCCCACGCTGCGTCCCGGCGAGTCGAGCACGATCGTCATCCCGGACGACGGCGAGCCCGGCCACTGGCGCGGCCGGTTCTTCGCCCGCCAGCGCTGCGGCGGCGACCCGAACGGCTCGTTCCGCTGCCTGGTCGGTGACTGCGGCGCCTTCGCCGACCGGTGCGAGCGGGGCGCGGAGCCGGTGAGCCTGGCGGAGTTCAACTTCGACCGGAACAACGCGGGCGCGCCCTGGTACAACGTCAGCTACGTCGACGCGTTGTCGACGACGATAACGATCGACGCGCCCGGCGCTCCCCGCCCGGAGAAGGCGGGCAGTTGCGCGCGGTGGGACTGCTCCGCCGGGCAGATGCTCGCTGCCTGCCCGGAGGCGCACGCCGTACGCGACCCGGCCCGGGGCGACCGGGTGAACTGCGTCAACCCGAACCGGGACGCGGAGAGCGCGTACACCGCCGCGTTGCTGCCGTTCGGGCCGCGCGCCTACCTGTGGTCCACCCACGACCGGGTCGCCGGCAACGAGACGGTCTACAACTGCCCGGGCTGCGCGGAGGTGGTGGTGACGTTCCGCAACGGCGGCGCTCCGTCGGCCCCGCCCGCGACGCGCCCCGCCGACCGTTCCGGATCCGGCTTCGCGCTGCGCGGGTACGCGGACAAGTGCGTGGACGTGCCGGGCGGCGAGTCGGCCGACGGCGTGCGGTTGCAGCTCTGGCAGTGCAACGGCACCCCGGGCCAGCGGTTCACCCGTGGGTCCGGCGACACGCTGAAGGTGCTGGACAAGTGCATGGACGTGGCGTGGGCGTCCCGGGACAACGCGGCCAAGGTGCAGCTCGCCTGGTGCAACGGCGGGCCGGCGCAGGTCTGGGTCGCCGAGGGCGGCCTGCTGCGTAACCCGAACTCCGGCAAGTGCCTCGACGTGCGGGACTGGAACTCCGACGACGGCGCGCCGTTGCAGATTTGGGAGTGCGCCGCCAGCCAGAGCAACCAGAACTGGCGCGAGAGCGACCGCTGACCGAGCCGTACGCGACGTGGGCCCGGGGGGGTTAACCCGGCCCCACCGCTTCGTGTCGAGCGGTCACCGCCGGCCGCGTGCCGCCGCCTGACCCTGTGCCGCGCCCGCCGCCGGGGCCGTGCTCGATCCCGGGCTGGTCCGCCCGCGTTCCAGGTCGACGTTCTGCGACTGCTGCTGGATCGCCGAGCGCCGCTGGTCGACCGCCGCGTTGGTCAGCGCGGCGCCGGCGGTGACGAACCCGCCGGCCGCGGTGAGCTGGGTGGCGTTGGCGGCGGTGCCGGCGATGCTCATGCCCAGGCCGCTGAGGTTCCCGGCGTGCACCGCGGCCTTCGTCCAGTCACCCCTCTGCGCGGCGTCGATGAACTCCACACCGGACTTCAAGGCGGTCACGGCGGACGCGCTGATCTGCGTGCCGCGCGCCGCCCAGCCCTCCAGGACGCCGGAGATGGCGCTCAACGAGCCGGCGGTGAACTCCGCACCCGGCGGCAGGTACCTGTTCATGTACTCCTTGAACTGGGTGAGGCCGGCGAAGCCGGCAATCTTGGCGCCCTGCCGCGCCTCGCTCTCGGTCGGACGGTCCGGGTTGGCCGGGCGCACCTGGCTGTCGCGTCGCGGCTCCACCGGCGTCGGCGCGGTGACGGCACCCACCTGCATGGCCGTCCGCACGAGCGCGTCCGGGTCGGTGGCGACGTAGGTGGACCGGCGGCGGAGCCGCTCCACCTGCTGGTCGGCGGCGGCGGAGTTCCGGCTCGCGCCGGAGCCACGCGCGGCGGAGTTCCGCGCCGAACGGGCCGGGGCGGCGGGCGGCGACACCCGCCGGCCACCGTTGAACGAGTCGGTGAACTGCGGCGGCGCCGTGTACGCGGACGCGGACGGGTACGCGTACGCCGCCTGGCTGTACGTGTTGACCGGCAGGCTGGCGTGCCGGTCCGCAGCCTCCATCTCGTAGTCGTTCTCCGCACCGGCGAACGTCTGGGCGCGTTGCAGCGGATCCGGCTCGTAGCTGTACCTGGGGTCGGACATGGTCACTCCTTCAAGCGCTGGTTCGTGCTGGGCCAACCGGCGGTTCGACGCCGGCTCGGTGTGCCGCCTCCTTCCACGGATCGCGGTGCACCGACTACGCGCCGGCCCCGGCCCCGGTTCAGCGGTGGCCCGGATTTCTCCGCCGGGCGGCGGGTGAAAAAAACCTCGAACCCACGCTGAACCGAGGGGGCGGTCGCGTCGTAGAGCGGCCGTCGACCGCGCCGCCGAGGCGCCGCAGGCGCGGCCGGCGACCGACGACGGCGAGCAGACAGGGAGGCGAGACGGACGATGAGCCAGCCGGTGATGCTGCGGCGACCACGGGAGCGCGACGAGCGTCCGATCCGACACCGCGACGTTCTCTCGGACGAGGGCATCGGCTGGATCGGCGCGCACGGCGGTGCCGGCGCCTCCACCCTCACCCGCCTGCTCGGCGGCACCGACATCGGCTGCCGGTGGCCGGATGCGGCGATCGGCGAGCCGGCCCGGGTCGCGGTGGTCGGGCGGACCAACCTCGACGGCCTGCGCGCGGTCTCCCGCGCGTTGAACGCGATGCGGGAGGGCCGGCACCCGGCCGGGATGCGACTGGTGGGCGTGGTGCTGATCGCCGACGCTCCGGGCCGGTTGCCGGCGCCGCTTCTCGGCCGGATCCGGCTGCTGCGCTCGATCGCCCCGGTGCACCGGGTGCCGTGGGTTCCGTCGTACCGGGTGGGTGCGGAACCGAAGCGTCCGCCGCGCCAGCTGGCCCGGTTGGCCGCCCTGGTGGAGGCCCGGCCCGGGCGGGGTGCGCGGTGAGCCGGACCCGCCGGGCCGGCGGGGTCGTCGCCGCCCTGGTCCTGGCGCTGCTCGGGCCGGCGCCGGCCGCGTGGGCGGCGGCGGGCACCTACACGGTGACGGTGGACGGCGGCGGCGCCGCGTTCCTCTACAAGATCTGCCTGAAGACCACCACCACGGTGAATACCTACCCGGCCGGTGGCGGCGACCGGGTGTGCTCCGGCAAGAAGGGCTCGACCGACGGGTCGTTCGACCTGACCGCCGAGTTCACCGACGGCGACACGGTCTGGATGGACGTCGAGATGCTGGTCGACCTGAGTGGCCACTCGCGGACCAAGGACAACGTGGAGATCACCGGGTCGCACTCGTGCACGCTCAAGGGCGCCCTGTACGCGGGCAAGTTCAAGTGCGAGAACGCGATCAACAAGAAGAGCTTCGAGGCGCCGTCGATCGAGCCGTACCAGGTGGTCGTCGACGACCCGAACGCCCCGGTGGTGCAGCTGCTCACGCTGATGGCCTGGTGCGTGAGCGCCGCCGCGGTGGTCGGCCTGCTGCTGACCGGCATGACGTTGGCCTCGCAGTTGCGGCGCGGCTCGCTGGAGGAGCGGACCGAATACACCAAGCAGATCGCGTTCGTGATGGCGGCGTGCCTGCTCGCGACCACCGTCGGGCCGATCGTCGAAGCGCTCGGGTTCAGCCAGTGACCACCCCGACGAGCCCCGGCCCCGGCCGACTGACCAACCCCTTTTCCCAGTACTGAAGGAGCACCCAATGGCCCTCTCCGACATCTACTACAGCGGTCTGGTTCGGATCCCGTTCGGGATCCGTCTCGCGCCCGAACCGGGCGGCGATTCCGGTGGCGGGGTGCCGCAGCCGGCCACCGGCGGGAACGCGGTGCCCGGCCCGCTCGCCACGAAGGTCGAGCAGGCGCTCGGCCTGGTCGCCTGGGCGGGTACGGCGGCCGGCGTGCTCGGTGTGCTGATCACCGGCGCGGTGATGGCGATCTCACACAAGCGGGGCGAGAGCTCGGAGCACATGAGCCGGCTCGGCATGGTGCTGGGCGGCTGCATCCTGGTCGCCACCGCGGGCCCGATCGTGAGCTGGGTCTTCGGCACCGGCGGCCAGGCGGACGGGAACTGACGCATGCGCGCGCGACACGCATCCGAGCCGGCGGAGGAGGGGCCGTTCTGGCGGCACCGTCGGTGGCAGGTGTCGGCGGCCTTCGTGGTGCTGGCGCTCTGTACCGGCGTCGGCGCGGCGTTCTACGGGGGCGGGGACGCCGGTTCCCGGGCCGCGCCCGCGTCCGGGCCGGTGATCGGCGGCCTTGCGCCGGACGGGTCGCGGCCGCAG
This sequence comes from Micromonospora sp. NPDC005220, assembly GCF_040607895.1. Taxonomy (NCBI): domain Bacteria; kingdom Bacillati; phylum Actinomycetota; class Actinomycetes; order Micromonosporales; family Micromonosporaceae; genus Micromonospora; species Micromonospora sp. NPDC005220. The sequence continues at coordinate 1,972 of NZ_JBEXHP010000181.1, read as the reverse complement.
GGCTGCCGCACGGTGGACGCCGTACAGCGGATCCCGGAGGCGGCGCCGACGGACGTCACCTGGCGTCCGCTCAACGGCGCGCAGACGCCGTTCTCCGCCTCCGCCGGGCCGTTGAAGGCCACCGGGCCGCTGCGCTGGTGCTTCGCGCACACCCCGATGGGCGCTGTGCTGGCGGTGCACACCATCTCCCGCCAGATGAGCGGCCCGGACTGGCGTACGGTCAGCCGGCAGCAGCTCGTGCCCGGGCTCGGGCGCGACTACTTCGACGCGATGCGTGAGTCGCTGGAGGACGGCGGCCCGCCGCAGACCTCCAACCGCCTCGCCGGGTTCCTGGTGGTGCGCTACACGCCCCGCGCGGCCGTGGTCCGGGTGCTGGTCCGGCAGGCGACGGCGCGTTACTTCTCGGTCGACTACACGGCGGACTGGAACGGCGTGGACTGGCGGCTGCGGCCGCTGAGCTCCGGCGGTCTCTACGGCCCGGTCACCCCGGTGCTCTCGCTGGCCGGCTTCGTGCTGTGGAACGAGGCCCGAGATGGCTGAGTGCGCGACCGGCGACGCCGTCTACATCGGAGAGATCGGCCAGGTCGTCGGCTTCTTCGAGCGGGGGATCGACGGCATCCTCAGCGACATCGCCGGCGCCATCATGGGCGCGGCGGTGGAGCTGTTCGCCAACCTCGGCGACGTGCCGACGCTCGGCGACGAGAAGATTAACGACCAGATCCACATGCAGACCGACTGGCTCGTGGTGACCATCGCGGTGGCGTCGTTGCTGGCCGCGGCGTTCCGGATGGCGTTGCTGCGCCGGGGGCAGGCGCTGTGGACCGCGCTGCTGGGCCTGGTCCGCATGATCCTGACCGTGGGCGCCGCGTGGACCGTGCTCAACCTGCTCGCCACCGAAGCGGACCACTACAGCGACCACCTGTACGACCAGGGCATCAAGGCGCAGCTCAAGCTGATCGCCAACTGCGGCACCGACGGGCTCACCGCGTTCCTGCTGATCATCATCGGGTTGCTGCTGCTGGTCGCCGGTTGCATCCACGTGATCCTGATGTACCTGCGCCTCGGCGCGATGGTGCTACTCACCGGCACGTTGCCGCTGGCCGCCGCGGCGTCGATGACCGAGTCGGGCGGCGGGTGGTGGCGCAAGCACATCGCCTGGATGGTGGCCTGGCTGGCGTTCAAACCGGTGGTCGGGCTGATCATGTATTCCGGGGCGGCGATGATCGGCTCGGTGGACGGCGACGCCAAGCACTACAAGCTGGCCGGCGCCGCCATCCTGCTGATGGCCGCGGTCGCGCTGCCCGCGTTGATGCGACTGATCGTGCCGGCCATGGCGGCGCTGGGCTCGTCCGATGGCGTGGGCGCGGGTGTCGCCGCCGGCGCGGCCGGCGCGGGCGCGGTGGCGAGCGGGGCCAAGCGGATCGCCGGTGGCGGCGGTTCGAGCGGCGGCGGCGCGGCCAGGGCGCCGAGCGGCGGAGGCGCGCCCACCGGCGCGGCGTCCAAGGGGGGCGGCGCGTCCAAGGCTGATGGCGCGTCGAAGTCCGACGGCGCGTCCAAGGCCGACGGAGCGTCGACGTCCGACGGGGCGTCCACGGCCGAGGGCGCCTCCACAGCCGACGGGGCGTCCACAGCCGACGGGGCGTCCACAGCCGAGGGCACGGCCGGCGGTGGCGGGTCGACGTCCGCAGGACAGCAGGCGTCAGGGAGCAAGCCGGCGTCCGGCGGTGAACCGGCGTCCGGTAGCGAGCCGGCGTCCGGCGGCGAGCCGGCGTCCGGTAGCGAGCCGGCGTCGGGCAGCAGACCGGCGCCCGAGAGCGAATCGGCAACCGGCAGCACCCCCGCGAGCAGCACCCCGGCGCCCGCGAGCAGCCCGCCGTCCGGCAGCGATGCGGCAGGCGGTGGCGGGTCGGCCGGTGGCGGCGGGCGCAGCGTCGCGTCGACGGCCGGCCGGGTCGTCGGCGGCGCGGTTGGC
>NZ_JBEXHP010000180.1:0-7342 GCF_040607895.1 Micromonospora sp. NPDC005220 | reverse complement strand
CGGTCGGCGAGCCGGCCGCCGCCGAGCTGGGCCGCTCGGCCGGGATCACCCGGTCGGCGGCGGCGGTCCGGATCGCCCTGACCCGGGTCGGTCCCGGCGCGGTCTGGGTGGTCGGCTGCGCGCCCACCGCGCTCGTCGAACTGCTCACAGTGGACGCCGCGCCGGCGCTCGTCGTCGGCCTGCCGGTCGGCTTCGTGGGCGCCGCGGATTCGAAGGCGGCGCTGCGGGCCAGCGGCCTGCCCGCCGTGTCCAACGTGGGGGAGAAGGGTGGCTCGGCGGTCGCCGCCGCCGCCCTCAACGCCCTGCTCTACGTCGAGGAGAAGTCATGACCGGGTTGGTGATCGTCGGGCACGGCACGCGCAGCGCGGCCGGGGTCGAGCAGTTCGCCGCTCTCGTCGAGCGGGTCCGCCGTCGCGGTGACGTCGCGGACGTCGAGGGCGGCTTCATCGAGCTGTCCCGTCCACCGCTGACCGACGCGGTCGGCGCGCTCGTCGCGCGCGGGCACCGGGCCCTCGTCGCGTTGCCGCTGGTGCTCACCGGCGCCGGACACGGCAAGGGCGACATCCCCGCCGCGATGGCCCGGGAGCAGCAGCGCCACCGCAGGCTGACGTACCGCTACGGACGTCCGCTCGGCCCCCACCCGCTGTTGCACGACGCCCTCGAACAGCGCATCGACGCCGCACTGGCCGGTGCCGACCGGGCCGGCATGAAGCTGGCTGATGCCGACCGGGCCGGCACGTGGGTGGCGTTGATCGGGCGAGGGTCCACCGACCCGGACGCGAACGCCGAGGTGGCCAAGGTCGCCCGGCTGCTCTGGGAGGGGCGCGGCTACGCGGGCGTGGAGCCCGGTTTCATCTCCCTCGCCCAGCCGTCGGTGCCGGCCGTGCTGGAACGGCTGCGCCGGCTCGGCGCGCGGCGGATCGTGGTGGCGCCGTACTTCCTGTTCGCCGGGGTGCTGCCGGACCGGATCGTGGCCCAGTCGGCGGAGTTCGCCGCCGCGCACCCCGACCTGGACGTCCGGGTCGCCGAGGTGATCGGCGACTGTGACGCCCTCGCGGATCTGGTGCTCGAACGCCACGCCGAGGCGCTGGGCGGTGACATCCGGATGAACTGCGACACCTGCGCGTACCGGGTGCTGATGCCCGGCTTCGCGGACAAGGTGGGTCGCCCGCAACGTCCGCACGACCACCCCGACGACCCGGTCGGCCACCACCATGGGCACGACCACCACGATCACGACCACCACGATCACGGCTCGGTCGCCGTGGTCGGCGGCGGGCCGGGGCCCGACGACCTGATCACGGTACGCGGCAGGGCGCTGCTCGACGCGGCGGACGTCGTGGTGGTCGACCGACTCGCCCCGCAGGGGCTGCTCGCCGGGCTACGCCCCGACGTGCTGGTGGTCGACGCCGCGAAGGTGCCCCGTGGCCCGTCGATGGCCCAGCAGGCGATCAACGAGGCCCTGGTGGCGCACGCCCGCGCCGGTCGTCGGGTGGTCCGCCTCAAGGGTGGCGACCCGTACGTCTTCGGGCGCGGCCACGAGGAGGTGCAGGCCTGTACGGCGGCCGGGGTGCCGGTGACTGTGGTCCCCGGGGTGAGCAGCGCCATCGCCGCACCGGCCCTCGCCGGCGTGCCGGTGACCCACCGGGGCGTGGCGCACGACGTCACAGTCGTCTCCGGGCACCTGCCGCCCGGTCACCCGGACTCGCTTGTCGACTGGGCGGCGCTGGCCCGCACCCGGGGCACCGTCGTGTTGCTGATGGCCGTCGACACCATCGCCAAGATCGCGGCGGTGCTGATCGAGCACGGTCGCGCCCCGCAGACGCCGGTGCTGGCCATACAGGACGCCGGGCTGCCCGACCAGCGGTCCCTACCCGCCCGGCTGGACGAGATCGGCGCCGTCGCCGCCCGGGAGGGCGTCGGCCCGCCCGCCGTCTTCGTCCTCGGCCCGGTGGTCGCCCTCACCACCACCGGGCCGACGGTCTGACGACTACTCGCTGCGGGCGGTCTCCGGCCCGGTGATGCGTTCCAGCAGCGGCAGGGTGGAGGCGATGACGCCGAGGCAGGCGACCAGTCCAACGACGACGATCACGTAGAAGCCCGGCTGCGGCGCGACGAGCGTGTAGTCCATCTGCGCCCGCAGGAACAGGTGGGCGGCGAGCAGGCCCATGCCGATGGCGACGGCGGCGACGGCGAGCATCGGTACGGCGCTCTCCAGCGCCACCACCCGACGCAGCACCCGCACCGGTGCGCCGCTGAGCCGCAGCAGGCTGAACGGGCGTCGGCGTTCGGTGAGACCGCCGATGACGCTGACCGCGAGGCTGCACCCGCCGAGCGCGAGACTGGCCACGATGATGACGTTGGCCAGTTGTTCCCAGCCGCGCAGCGTGTCGGCGAAGTCCGACTCGAAGTCGCCGGGCACGTTCGGACCCACCCAGAAGGTCGGGAAGGCGACCTCCAGCACGGTGCGGACGCGCTCGACGGCGGCGGCGGAGCCGTCGGTGCCGACGACCATCGACCCGACCGGCAGCCGCTGGAGTTCGTCGAGGGTGAGCGACGCGGCGGGCCAGACCGTCGCGGGCGACGCCGACTCCCGCCAGCGGCTCAGGCCCATCGGCACCTCGATCACGCTCGCGCCCTCGGCGCACCGGCCGTACGCGCTCGGGAGGTCGGTGCACGCGATCAACCCGCCCTCGCCACCGTTGGTCATGTCCGGGTCCTCCCGGATGGCGGTCGCGGACCGCACCCCGCTGATTGCCCGCAATTCGGCGAAGAGCGTGTCGGGCACCGACGTCGTCTTCTCGTCGAAAACGGTGGTCACCGTGCCCGCGTCGGTCGAGCCGACCGGTGCCGGGCCACGTTCGTCGACGATTGTGGTGATCACACCGACGGCGACGCTCGTGACGAAGAGCGCGAGCATGATGCCGCTGATCGCCCGGAACCCGGCCTTCGGGTTGTCGGCGAGACGCCGCGCGGCGATGAGCGTGGCCGGGCGGTTGGCGTACCGGGCCATCACCCGCGCGCCGACCATCGTCAACCACGGGCCGGCGAAAACGAGGCCGGCCATGATGAGCAGCAGGGCGGGCAGGAACACCGCGGTCTGGCCGTCGGACTTCTCGGGCCGGTATCCGAGGGCGAACACCAGCACGGCGACGCCGAGCACCATCGGAATCAGCCGGTACGCGCGCGGAGCGCGGGGGGTGACGCGGCGGGTGACGCCCAGCGGCGAGATCCGGACCCGGCGTAGCGAGACCTGGGCGGCCAGCGCCGCGCCGGCCGGGACGCCGAGCGCCACCAGCAGAACGTTCAGCAGGCCCAGGGACATGTCGCCGGGGAAGAACGGCATGCCGGTGAACGGGATGCCCGCGAGCGTGTCGCGGAACGCGTAGAACAGGCCGAAGCCGACGGCGGTGCCGGCGACGGCGGCGGCGGCCGCCTCCACCGCGGCGACCGTCGAGATCTGCCGGGGTGTCGCGCCGACCAGGCGCATCGCGGCGAAGCGCTGCTCCCGGCGGGCGGCGCTGAGCCGGGTGGCGGTGCCGATGAAAATCAGCACCGGGAAGAGCAGTCCACCGGCGATCACGCCCAGAATGAGGTTCACCGTGGTCTCGGGGAGGGCGGGCTTGTCATCGAGGTGGTCGACCTGCCGGGAGTGGGGCAGCTTGGCGACGCTGTCCGGCGTGCCGCCCACGATGGCGAGCAGGGTGTCCGGTGAGGTCAACCCGGACGGTCCGACGGTGCCGAGGTCACGCCCCGGGTATCGGTCGGCCAGGTGGTCGGCCGGCTGTGCCGCGAACAGTTCCCGCAGCGCCGGCGAGACGTAGAACTCGCCGGGGCCCGGAGTGGTCGGGATGCCGGCCGGGGTGGGCGCGGTCGATCCGGTGGCGGCGACGTCGATCCGGAGGATCGGCTTGCCGTGGAAGAAGTCGTCCCGGGTCGACCACCACAGTGGATCGGCGGCACCGGCGGTGGAGGCCTGGGGATAGATCGACGCGTACCGGGTGAGCTGGGCGTCGACCGCGTTGACCCCGGCGAGGGTGGTCAGCAGCAGCCCGCTGCCGATCGCGACGGCGGCGGCGATGACGATCAGGCGGGTGAGCGCCTCCCGGCCGCCGGCCACGGCGAGGCGGAGCCCGAACCGGATCACGACGCGATCCGGTCCGGCGCGTTGACGCGCCCGTCGCGGACCATGACCTCACGGTCGGCGTACGCCGCGATCCTCGGCTCGTGGGTGACCAGGATGACCGTGGTGCCCTGCTCGCGGGCCGCGCTGACCAGCAGGTCCATCACCTGCTCGCCGGTGAGCGAGTCGAGCGCGCCGGTCGGCTCGTCGGCGAAGAGCACCTGCGGCTCGGCGACCAGGCCCCGGGCCAGGGCGACCCGCTGCGCCTGCCCACCGGACAGCTCACCCGATCGGCGCTGCTGCATGCCGTCGAGGTCGAGACGCTCGAACCACGCGTACGCCCTGCGCAGCGCCTCCGTGCGGCGTACGCCGCTGAGCAGCAGCGGAAGGGCGACGTTCTCCACCGCCGTCAGCTCGGGGACGAGCTGGCCGAACTGGAACACGAAGCCGAACCGGTCCCGGCGCAGGCTGCTGCGCTCGGTCTCGGCCATGGCGTGGACCCTGGCCCCGTCGAAGAGGATCTCGCCGGAGTCGGGCACCAGGATGCCGGCCAGGCAGTGCAACAGCGTGGACTTGCCCGAGCCGCTGGGGCCCATGACGGCGACGATCTCGCCCGCGTCCACGGCGAGGCTGGCGCCGCGCAGCGCGGGGGTCTGGCCGAAGGAGAACTCCACGTCACGCGCTTCGATCACGACGCTCACGGCCGCACCTCATTCCGCAGGGCGTCCAGTCGGGCGCCGGTCATCTCGATCCACCGGAGGTCCGCCTCCAGGTGGTAGAGGCCGTGGTCGGCCAGCAGCGCGTCGACCAGGTTGCCGGCGCGCTTGATCTCGGTCAGCTCACGCATCCGTTGCAGGTGCGCGCGGCGCTGGGTGTCGAGGTATTCGGCGGCCGGCCGGTCCAGCATCAGCGCGAGCACGACCTTGGCGAAGAGCACCGTCTGCAGGTGCGGCTCCGGGTCGACCGGCTGGGTCAGCCACTGCTCGACCTCGGTCGCCCCGACGTCGGTGATGACGTAGCGCTTGCGGTCCGGACCGGAGCCGGGGGCGACGTCGCTGATCACCACCTTGCCGTCGCGAGCCAGTCGGCTGAGGGTGGAGTAGACCTGGCCGAACGGCAGTGGCTTGCCTCGGCCGAAGAAGGCGTCGTAGTCGCGCTTCAGGTCGTAACCGTGGCTGGGCTCCCGTTCGAGGAGGCCGAGAAGAGTCAGTGGCACGCTCATGCCAGCAGACTACACCGAGGGTATACCCCGCGTATATACCCTCGGTGTGTTTGCTGACCTCGCCTGGTCCAGGCGTTGGTGTCGATGGAGTGTGGCGCGGCTGGCGCGCGGTCAGCCGGTCAGCGCGCGGGCCAGGGCGTAGCCGGCGGTGGCCGCGGCGAGCCCGGCGGCCACGCTGCCGAACACGTTGGCCAGCGCGATCAGCCGATGACCACCAGTGGTCAGCCGCAACGTCTCGTAGCTGAAGGTGGAGTAGGTGGTCAGCGCGCCGCAGAAGCCGGTGCCGAGCAACGCGCTGACCGCCGGGCCGGCCGGCCAACCGGCCAGGACGCCGAGCAGCAGCGACCCGGCCACGTTGACGGTCAGCGTGCCCCAGGGGAACGCCGAGGCGTGCCGGGCCTGCACGGCCCGGTCGGTCAGGTAGCGCAGCGGCGCGCCGATGGCCGCGCCCAGGGCGATGAGCAGGACGGTCATCGGGCCGCCCGGCGCAGCAGCCCGGCGGTGACCGCATCGCCCAGCCCGACCGCGCCGAGCGCCCCGAACACCGTCGCGGCGAGATACGCCAGCGCGGTGCCCGGTGCGCCCGCGACGATCGCCTGCTGGACGTCGACCGCGTACGTGGAGAAGGTGGTGAACCCGCCGAGCACCCCGACCCCGAGGAACGGGCGCGCCAGCGGGTGCCCACCGCCGAGATGCCCGAGCACCGCCATCAGCACGCCGATCAGCAGGCAACCGGACGTGTTGACGGTGAACGTGGCCCACGGGAAGCCGGCCGGTTGGTGCGGAACGGCGTGTTGCAGACCGGCCCGAGCCAGCGCGCCGAGCGCCCCGCCGGCAGCGATCGCGGCGAGAATCGTCGCGGGGCGCGCGGTCAGCTCGCGGCGGTCGGCGGGGAGCCGCAGGTCGACGTCGGGGTCGGTACGCGGCTCGAACGGTTCTGACACGGGTCCTCCCTACCAGCACGGGCATCACTGGCAGGGACCGTTGGCGAGCGGTGTCGCGGTTCTCCCGTCGTACCGGCGGGACGGCGGGCCCCACCGCCGGGAGTCGTTCGGCTCCGCTACCACCCTAGCGCCACGCCGATCTGGGGAGGGGGAGGGTCAGCGCACCGCCGCGACGGCGGCGTCCGGGCCGCCTCGCCAGACCGTGCCGACCTCGCTGAAGCCGGCCGCGGTGAGCGCGGCCAGGTGCCAGGAGACCGGTGGGTTCCACTCGGGGCTGTGCCCGGTCGGGTAGATCGCGTGTCGTTGGGCTACCAGCGGCGCGAGCGTCGGGTCGGTGCCGGCCCGCTCCCACCAGTCCGACCAGGACAGCATCGAGCCGGCGGCGTACCGGGCGTTGCGCCGGTCCCGGGCCCGGTCCATCAGCCGCTTGGTCAGCTCCGGCAGGGTGTCGTCCGGCATGTGGTCGGCGTTGACGAAGACGCCGCCCGGTCGCAGCACGTCGCGCAGCTCGGCGTAGAGCTGCCCGAGCCGGTCGGCCGGCAGCCAGTGCAGGGCGGTGGCGGTGAGCACGGCGTCGTACTCCTGGTGCGGGAGCGTGGAACGCCATTCGGGGGTGCCGAGGTCGGCGGTGATGATGGTGGCGCGATCGGCCAGCGAGGCGCTGGCGATGGCGAGCAGCGCCGGGTCGAGGTCGACCACTGTGGTCTGCGCGGCGGGGAAGCGCGCCAGTGTCCGCAGCGAGATGGTGCCGGTGCCGCCGGCCAGGTCGAGCACCCGCGGTGGCCGGCCGTCGAGGACCGCGTCGACGGTGTCGAGCATGGCGGTGAACCGGTGTTCCCGGTCCGGGAGGTAGGCCTCCTGCTGGCGGTCCCAGCTCTCCTGCCAGGCCCAGGGATCCGCGATGTAAGGACTCATGGCGATCAGGCTAGTTACGAGCCGAGCACGTTGTCCAGACCTTGTTGCACATATTTTGCAATTGCGGGAAGATGGCAGGGCGATGATCAGAGCGACGCCGGGCCGGGGGGGTGGCGCGCCCCGCCCTGGGCGCCCCGC
>NZ_JBEXHP010000179.1:0-7367 GCF_040607895.1 Micromonospora sp. NPDC005220 | reverse complement strand
GTGACCGTGGCCCACGGTCACCGCTGCCGCCGCCGCGGCGGCCCGGTCGGTGGGCCGAACCCGGGTGGGGTCGACCTGCACCCCGCCCGAGCGGTCCACCAGCAGGCCGGCCGCCTCGGCCCGGGTGACCGCCTCGGCGAGCCGCGCCTTCGCCACCGTCAGCCGACCGGCGAACTCGGCCAGCACCTGGTCGACCTCGATCAGCGCCGGTGCCATCGAGGTCAGCTCATCCCGAAGACCGGCGAGCCGAGTGTCCGCCGCCGTGGCCGCCGCACCCGACCAACCGCCGCGCAACCGCCCGCCGGCCGCGCGCAGCCCGCCGACGCGCCGGCCGCGCGGCCCGGTCAGCCCCGCCCACGCCGCCCCGGCGGCCCGCCACCCCTCCGGATCGACAGCCCACAGCTGTCGGTAGCCGACGCCGCTCACCGGGGCAGCGCGGCGAACCGCTCGGCGGCCCGGTCGTCCACCGTCTCGTACGCCTCGACCGCCGCCCGGACCCCGCCGGAGGCCGCCGCGACCTGGGCACCCAGCCGGCAGAACCAGGCATGCCCGGCTGCCTCCAACCCGGCCAGGGCCGCGCCAGCCCGCCACTCCGGCGCAGCCACCACCAACCCGGGCTGCCCGGCGAGGCCCAACGCCAACCGGTGCGCCTCGTCGTCGAGCAGGACGGCGACCGCCCGCAACTCCTCCGGTTGGACGGTGAACGGCTCGTCGGTCATGACCACACCCCCGTGGACGATCGGCATCGACGCGCTGACGCTAGGCGCGTACCGCCGCTCGCGCGGTGCCCTGTGGACAGCCGACGTCGAGGCGTACCCCCGGGTGTCCACAGGCGTTGCCCAGCGCGAGCCCGACGGCTAATCTGCGGCCCGCACCGCCGGTAGGGTGATGTGGTGATCGTCGCTGTCGGCATCGACGTCGTCCTGGTCGACCGGTTCGCCCGGGCCCTGGCACGGACACCGCTGCTCGCCGACCGGCTCTTCACCGAGGCCGAGCGGCGCACCCGCTCCGGCAACCCGCGCTCGCCCGAGTCGCTCGCCGCCCGGTTCGCCGCCAAGGAGGCGGTGGCCAAGGCGCTCGGCGCTCCGGCCGGGCTCAACTGGCACGACTGCGAGATCGTGCCCGACCCGGACGGCCGCCCCTGGCTGGCTGTGTCCGGCACGGTCGCGGCGGTGGCCGACGCGCGTGGGGTCAACCACTGGCATCTCTCGTTGTCGCACGACGGCGGGATCGCGTCGGCGATGGTGGTCGCGGAACGATGACGTCGGCCGGGAGGGCCGGTCAGGTCCACCCGCGAACGGAATGGGACAGGGTGGCATGAGAGCGGTGTGGCGGGTGGCCGACGTACGGACGGCCGAGGCGGGGTTGATGGGCACGCTGCCGGAGGGGACGCTGATGCAGCGGGCCGCCGCCGGCCTGGCCCGCCGCGCCGCGCTCCTGCTCGACGAGCGGGGCGGGGTCTACGGGGGCCGGGTGCTGCTGCTGGTCGGCTCCGGTGACAACGGCGGCGACGCGCTGTACGCGGGTGAGCGGTTGGCTCGCCGGGGAGTCCAGGTGTCCGCCCTGCTGCTCAACCCCGGGCGGGCGCACGCCGGCGGCCTGGCCGCGCTGCGAGCCGCCGGCGGTCGGCTGGTGCCGGCTCCGGCCGGCCCGGTCGACCTGGTCCTCGACGGCATCGTCGGGATCGGCGGCACCGGCGGGTTACGGGCGAACGCGGACGAGCTGGTCCAGCGCCTCGGCGACCTGCGCGGACGCGACGGGGAGCGGGCCACAGTGCTGGCTGTCGACGTGCCCAGCGGGGTCGCTGTCGACACCGGCCACGTGCCGCTGTCCGCGTCCGGCCGGCCCAGCGCGGTCCGCGCCGACGTGACGGTGGCCTTCGGCGCGCTGAAGCCCGCCCTGGTGGTCGGGCCGGCCGCCGCGCTGGCCGGGCAGGTCGAGCTGGTCGACATCGGGCTGCGGCCGTGGCTGCGGGGCACCCCGGCGCTGGGGGTCACCGAATGGTCCGACGTGGTCGACTGGTGGCCCGAGCTGGGCCCGGCGTCGGAGAAGTACGCCCGGGGCGTGGTGGGGGTGGCGACCGGCTCGGCGACCTACCCCGGTGCGGCGGTGCTCTCCGTGGGTGGCGCGCTGGCCGGGCCGACCGGCCTGGTCCGCTACGCCGGCAGCGCCCGCGCCGAGGTGCTGCACCAGCACCCCTCGGTCATCGCCAGTGAGCGGGTCGCCGACGCGGGTCGGGTGCAGGCCTGGGTCTGCGGCTCCGGGCTGGGCACCGGTGCTGACGCGGCGGCCGAGCTGCGGGCCGTACTGGCCGCCCCGGTGCCGGTGGTGCTCGACGCAGACGCCCTGACCCTGCTGGTGGACGGCTCACTCGCCGACCGGCTGCGGGGTCGGGACGCGCCGATCGTGGTCACCCCGCACGATCGGGAGTTCACCCGCCTCTGCGGGGAGGAGCCGGGCGCCGACCGGGTCGGCGCCGCGCTGCGGCTGGCTGCCTGGATGAACGCGGTGGTGCTGCTCAAGGGCGACCGCACGGTGATCGGCACGCCGGACGGTCGGGCGTACGTCAACCCGACCGGCACCTCGGCGCTGGCCACCGGCGGCACCGGCGACGTGCTGGCCGGGCTGCTCGGCTCACTGCTGGCGGCCGGGGTGCCCGCCGATCGGGCCGCGGCCGCCGCCGCGTACCTGCATGGCCTCGCCGGGCGGGAGGCGGCCCGGAGCGGGCCGGTGACCGCGCCCGACGTGGCGACCGCGTTGCGTCCGGTGCTGGCCCGGCTGGGCTGAACCGGTCGGTTCCGGGCGCGGTGACCGGATCGTCGCGTCGGGACGTGCGTCGCCGCCCGCGGTGATCACGGCGGAAAGTAGGCTGGGCACATGTGGCAGGCCCAGGTACGCGTCGATCTTGACGCCATCCGCGAGAACGTGAGCAGGCTCCGCTCCGGCACCACCGCCGAGTTGATGGCCGTGGTGAAGGCCGACGGGTACGGCCACGGCATGCTTCCGGCTGCCCGCGCGGCGCTCGACGCCGGCGCGGACTGGCTCGGTGTCTGCACCCTCGACGAGGCGCTCACCCTGCGGCGGGCCGGGGTGACCGTGCCGGTGCTGGCCTGGCTGCTCGCCCCGGGGTTGCCGCTGCACGAGGGGGTCAGCGCCGGGGTGGACCTGGGCGCGGCCAGCCTGGCGCAACTGGACGAGATGATCGAGGCGAGTCGCCTCGCCGGCCGTCCCGCCCGCCTGCACCTCAAGATCGATACGGGGCTGTCCCGGGGCGGCGCGACAGTCGCCGACTGGCCCGCGCTGCTGGACGCCGCCGCGAAGGCGCAGGCCGACGGCCTGGTCGAGGTGGTCGGCGTGTGGAGCCACTTCGTGTACGCGGACTCGCCCGGCCACCCCACCACCGACCGTCAACTGGCCGTCTTCCACGAGGGGCTGGCCATGGTCGAGCGGGCCGGGCTGCGACCCCGCTGGCGGCACCTCGCCAACTCGGCAGCCACCCTCACCCGCCCGGACACCCACTTCGACCTGGTCCGCCCCGGCCTGGCCATCTACGGGCTCTCCCCGGTGGCCGGCGAGACGTACGGGCTGCGGCCGGCGATGACCGCCCGCGCCCGGGTGATGCTCACCAAACGGGTGCCCGCCGGCACCGGCGTGTCCTACGGGCACACCTACACCACGGAGACCGACGCGAACCTGGCCGTGGTGCCGCTCGGGTACGGCGACGGGGTTCCCCGGCACGCGTCCAACACCGGGCCGGTGCAGCTCGGCGGCGTACGCCGGACGATCTCGGGGCGGGTCTGCATGGACCAGTTCGTGCTCGACTGCGGCGACGACCCGGTGGCCGACGGCGACGTGGCGACGCTCTTCGGCAGCGGCGTCGACGGCGAGCCGACCGCGGACGACTGGGCCGAGGCGGTCGGCACGATCAACTACGAGATCGTCACCCGGTTCGGCGGCACGCGGGTGCCCCGGGTCTATGACGGTGAGAAACCATGAGTTACCGCATTCCGCGTCCGCGCACGGCAGCGGGCCGGGTCGCGGGGATCGTCGGCGCGGCGGTGGGGGTGGCCGCGGCAGGTCTGGCGGCCGGGGTCGCGACCGAACGGACCCTGGTCCGCCGGCTCAAGGCCGACCCGGCCGACCGCTACACGCACGAGACGTTCGACAACCAGCGGTACGACGACGCGTTCCGCCTGGAGCTGCCGGACGGCACGGACATCCACGTCGAAGTCGTCGAGCCGACCCGGCCGGTGCCGGGGTGCCCGACGGTGGTGCTGGTGCACGGCTTCTGCCTGGACATGGGGACGTTCCACTTCCAGCGCCAGATGCTCGCCGCCCGCGGTGACTACCGGATCGTGGCGTACGACCAGCCCGGTCACGGCCGGTCCGGCCGGCTGGAGACCGGGGAGTACGACCTCACGGTGCTCGGCCGGACGCTGCGCCAGGTGATCGACCGGACCGCCCCGGACGGGCCGCTGGTGCTGGTCGGCCACTCGATGGGCGGCATGACCATCATGGCGTTCGCCGAGCTGTTCCCGGAGCTGTTCGGTGACCGGGTGGTGGGCACCGTGCTGATGGCCACGTCGGGCGGGCTCATCGCGGAAACCAAACTGGTCGCGCCCGCGCTGCTCGGCCGGGTCGGCGGCCCGATGCTCTACATGGTCAGCAACGCCACCCGGTACGGCGGGCCGGTGATCGACAAGGCCCGCAAGTCGACGTCGAACGTGGCCTGGCTGTTGACCCGCAAGTACGGCTTCGGCACCCGCAAGCCCAGCCCGTCGCTGGTGTCCTACGTGGAGACGATGAACTCCCGGACGTCGGCCGACACGGTGACCCGCTACCTGCGTACCCTGGCCACCCATTCGCGCTTCCCGGCGCTGGCGGCGCTGGCGGCGACTCCGGTGCTGGTGGTGGTCGGCGACAAGGACATGATCACTCCGGTGACCCACTCCGAGGAGATCGTGCGCCGGTTGCCGCACGCCGAGTTCGTGAAGATCAAGGACAGCGGTCACGTGGTGATGTTGGAGCACGCGGACGAGGTCAACGCCGCGCTGGCGCGGTTCCTGGAGTCATTGCAGAGCGTGGAGGAACGGTGAGTCACGTCGTCAAGCTGCCGACCGTCGAGGACACTCGGGACTTCGGCCGTCGGCTGGCCGGTCTGCTGCGGGCCGGCGACCTGGTGCTGTTGACCGGCCCGTTGGGCGCCGGCAAGACCGCGCTCACCCAGGGCGTCGGCGCCGGGCTCGGTGTCCTCGGGGACATCACCTCGCCGACCTTCGTGATCGCCCGGGTGCACCGCCCCGATCCGGCCCGGGGTGGCCGGGTGGCACTGGTACACGCCGACGCGTACCGGTTGGGTGACGCCACCGACCCGCGCGCCGAGATCGACGACCTGGACCTCGACGCGTCGGTGGACGACTCGGTGACCGTGGTCGAGTGGGGCGAGGGCCTGGTCGAGCAGTTGGTGGACGCGCACCTGCGGGTTCGCATCGACCGCCGCGACGACGACACCCGCATCGTCGAACTGGACCCGATCGGCGGCGACTGGGCCCGGCGGCTCGCCGACCTCGGCTAGGTGGGCGGCTGTCGTACCCGATGCCTAGAGTGCGGGGGACCGACCCGCGCTGTGAGAGGTTCCTGATGCCCGACGACGCCCCCGCCCTGGATCTGCTGGCCCTGCTGCCGGAGCAGTGGCGTGCCGTGCTCACCCCGCACCTCGACCCGGAACGCACTGCCGCGCTGGGCGAGTTCGTGGCCCGGGAATACGCGACGCAGACCGTTTTCCCGCCGCTGGAGGATCTGTTCTCGGCGTACCGGCTCTGCCCGCCGCAGGGCACCCGGGTGCTGATCCTCGGGCAGGATCCCTATCACCGGGCCGGGCAGGCACACGGGTTGAGCTTCAGCGTCCGTGACGGCGTGCCGGTGCCACCGTCGTTGCGCAACGTCTTCAAGGAGCTGGGCGAGGACGTGGGCGTCCCCAAGCCCCGCAGCGGCAACCTCGACGGTTGGGCCGCGCAGGGTGTGCTGCTGCTCAACGCGGTGCTGACCGTCCGGCAGGCCACTCCGGGCTCGCACGCCAACGCCGGGTGGGAAGAGTTCACCGACGCGACCATCCGGGCTCTGGACGCGGCACCGGAGCGGGTGGTCTTCCTGCTCTGGGGTGGCTACGCCCGTAAGAAGGCCGCGCTGGTCACCAATCCGCAGCACGTGGTGCTGGAGGCGGGTCACCCCAGCCCGATGAACCCGCGCGGCTTCCTCGGCAGCCGCCCGTTCAGCGCCGCCAACAAGGCACTCGCCGACGCAGGCCTGCCCACCATCGACTGGGAGCGCACCGCCGGCTGACCCGGCACCCGGCCGGCGGCTGGTTCGGCCGGCAGTTGGCTCAGCTGTCGCTGGCCAGCTGCCGGCGCCGGTAGCGGCCCAACAGTTCGGCGGCGCGCGGCTCGCTCAGCTCCAGCTCGACAAGCGGCACCACCTGGTAACCCCGCCCGCCGTGGCGCACCTCGATCGTTTCGGGCAGCTCGTCGCACATCGTGGCCCTGATCTCCCCATGCCGGGTCGACCATCGATGTTCGCCCGGTTCCTCGGGCTCCAACCACACCCCGCCGAACTCACCCCAGCGGGCGTTCCACCGCTGGCCGTAGTTCGTCTCCAGCCAGCGGGTGAACGGTTTGGAGTCCTGCCAGCGCAGGGCGATCTCCAGCGCCTCGACAGGCACCGGCGCTCCCTGTAGCAACGCTGCGGTGCACCCGGTGATCACCTGCGGGAAGTCGGTGAGTCGATCCAGCAGCTGATCCAGCCCCAGCCCGTCGATCGCTCGGCGATCGGCCGGGCCGCCAGGTCGTCGATCAGGGCGTCGAGGTGCGCGTCCAACGGCTCAACTGCAACGACCAACTGCACATCCATCGCGGCCAGCAACCGCTCCAGCACCGGGACGGTCGGCGCCCGCTCACCGCGTTCGAACCGGGCCACCGCTGCCTGGTCGACCTCGGCCAGCGCGGCCAACTGGCGCTGGTTCAGGTCGCGCAGGTGTCGTTGATGCCGCACTGCAGCGCCGAGAAGGGTGACGAGGCGAGTCGATGACATCCCGGCATGGTGGACCACGGGCGAGATCTCTGCCGTCCCGCTGCGGCAGATCGGCGACTCGCGCCGCGCGCCGCGATCCGCGTGCCGCGATCCGCGCGCCGCGATCCGCGCGCCGCGATCCGCGCGCCGCGAGTCGCGAGTCGCGCGGCGCATGGCCTGGCGCGGGATGGGGGGTCTTCCCCCAATGAGCGTGATGTCTGTGAGTCATCGTGATGACTCACAGACATCACGCTCAATTGCGGATGTGGCTCCACCGCCTAGTTACGGAAGAGCGCTGGAGC
>NZ_JBEXHP010000178.1:0-7395 GCF_040607895.1 Micromonospora sp. NPDC005220 | reverse complement strand
GAGCCGTCTTCGGACGGCTCGCCCGCGCTTTCGGTTCGTCAGGGGGTCACCCGGGTAGCCGGGCTGTCGCCCGGCAGGCCCGACATGTCGGCCTCGACCGGCGGCACCGGAGTGGCTCCGAGGACGCTGCCGTCCGTGGAGTACGCGGTGAGGGTGGCCGGCTGGTCCGGGGGTATCCGGGTGGTGCCGGCGTTCGACGCGTCGAGGGTGACCGTGGCGGGGGGTGCGCCGCCGATCGTGACCGTGACGCGGGCCGCGTCCGGCGGGGCGATCACCCGCACCTGGTCCGTCGGCGTGCGGGTGCCGTTGTCAGCCCGGATCCGCCAGCCGATTGGTCGCTGGTCGGCGCCCTCGGCCGGCAGCAGCAGCCGCAGGTCGGTCGACCAGCCGGTTCGGTCGTCGCCGTGTCTGGCGTACGCGATCACCCCGCCGCCGGCAGGCTGCACGGTGAGCAGCGTGGCGGCTTGGCCGTGCCCGCTGCCCGACCAACGCACCCGCACTGTCGTCCCGGCAGCCGGGAGACGACTGTCGAGGAGTGCCGATTGGACGAAGTCGCGCAGGTTGGCATCGTCCAGCGGCGTACCTCGGGCGCCCCGTCGGGCGGCGGCGAGCAGGACGTCCATCTCCGGTCCGGTTGGGTCGATCGCGTCGTACGGGCCGCCGCCCAGGCCCCCCTGGTAGAGCAGGTGGTCGCCACGGCTGACCCGGACGACGGGTTCGCTCCGAAGCGGCGCGGGGGGCAGGACGGCGAACCCGACTCCGCTGCCGTCCGCCCTGGCGAGGTCCTGGTACTCCAGGGTTCCCCTCGGTGTGTACCGAGGGTCGCCACTGATCGTCACGGTGGATTCGGCCGGCCCGACGACGACCGCGAATCCGCCCCGGTCGGGACCGGACTGCATCAGGGTCATCACCGGGTCATCGACGCCCTCGCTGTGGCCGCCGTAGCGCATCTGTTCGGCGCCGGCCCCGGCCGGACCCACGTACCAGACCAGCGCCTCCTTGGTCAGTAGGCCGAGGCGGAGCGGCACCGCGACCAGCGCGACCCGGTGGCCCGGCTGGTCACTGCCGTAAAGCAAACGAATCCGGTCACGATCGCCGACCTTCCAGATGCCGTCCGGGCTCCAGCCACCCAACGGGCTGTCGGTGCTGATCCGCGCCCGCAGCGTGTCCAGCCAGGCCTGATCGCCGGCCAGCGCGCCCCGGGGCGGCGCGTCGAGCAGCGCTGTCGGGGCGGCAGCGACCGCGATGCCAGGTGCCCATCCGGGCAGGGGCACCACGTTGGTCTGGACCCCCACGAGCGCGGCTCCGACCGCAGCGGCCACCACCGCCCGCATCAGCCGCGTCCGCCGGTGCCGTCGCTCGCGCCGGGCGAACCCCGGCCACGGGTCCTCAGGTACGTTGACGCCGTGCGCGGCCTGCCATAGCGCAGGACTGAGCGTCGAATTTGCGAAGCTCTCGGTCATGCCAGTTCCTCCTCGAGCCGTACCGGGGACTGGGAAGCGGGTGGGGCGAACTCCACCCGCATCCGGGCCAACCCGCGCGACGCCTGGCTCTTCACCGAGCCGATGGAACAGCCGAGAACCTTGGCGGTGTCCGCCTCGCTGAGGTCCTCGAAGTAGCGCAGCACCAGAACCGCCTGGGTCCTGGGCGGCAACCGCCGCAGCGCGGTGAGAAGCAGTTGCCGCTCCTCCACCTGCGCGTACGCGTCCGGCGTCGGCGCGCTGTCGGAGGTCAGCAGCGGCACCTCCAGCGGCCGCCGCCGACGCCGCCAGGAAATCGCCGTGTTGACCATCACCCGGCGTACGTAGACCTCGGGCGCGTCCCTGCGCAGTACCCGCCCCCAGCGCCGATGAGTCTTCTCCAACGCCGACTGCGCCAGGTCCTCGGCTGTTCCCCGGTCGCCGGTCAGCAGGTAGGCCGTTCGGAGCAACGGCCCCCACTGTCGTTGTACGAACAGCCGGAACTGTTCGTCGTCCTCGTACCGACTCACGCCACCTCCAGGTCACATCCGCCTCGCGATCACGAGCGGATGCAGAGAGAGACGCGACCGGAGGCGTCCGGGGTTGAGTGGGAAACCGTACGTCGATACGGAATGCCGTGTGACGGTGTGTCACCACTCGGCCTGGCATCGAGCGGCGCGACCAGGGGCTGGACCCGGTCTTGCTGCACCCCGGCGAGGAGTCGTGCCGCGCGGCGCGGGATGAGTACGCGTGCGGATGGCAGGCGCCGCCGGGGCGACCAGAATTCTCCCCATGCGAACGCGAATCATGATCACCCTGGCCGCGGTCGGCCTGGGTGGGCTGCTGGCCACCACCGGTTGCTCGTTCCAGGAGAGCATCTGCGCCGGCGGTGAGTATCCGGCCATCGCGGTGGGCGGGCAGGGCGGCAGGGCCTGCTTCCCGGACGGGCAGGAGCCGACCCCGCCGTACGTCCGCTACCCGGAGGGCAAGGTTCCGCAGCACGTCGACGACGAGTGGGACGTCTACTGGCGCAGCCACGGCATCGACGAGAACAACAACATCATCGAGACCTGAGCCGGCCACCCCACCACGCTGCGTCAGAGCCTTCGGTCGTCCCCCAGGGTTGCCGCTGATGACCGTCTTCTGGTCCACGGTGACCTGGCCGCCGTCGTTGAAGATCCCGCCGGGTGCCGGGGTGGAGATGTCGTCGGTGACCTTGCTTTGGGTGAGGTTGAGCGTGCGCCTCATTCGGCACCGCGCCAGCCGGCGATCGTGATCCACTCGTCCTTCAAGAAGTCGGGGTGTTCCTGGGGCCGCGACAGCCCGACTTCAGGAAATCGGAGTGGATCACACGAGCGGCGCGGGCGGCGAGCGGTATGGACGACGCTCGCCCCGGGCTCCTGGCGTGCTTGACGTGGGCCAAATCAGCGACAAGAATTTACATAGATCGCTGTTAGCGTTAACAAACCGTCCCAGTGCTGCGACGGCATCGTCATGCCGATGTGGCAGCGGTCGCAACGGCCTGACTCCTGGTCAGCACTGCCACCGCAGGGGAGAAATCTATGCGTACGAGGGCAAGATGGCTCGCGGCGACCGCCGCACTCGGTGTTGTCCTTGCCGGGGTGCTGACCTCGACCGGCCCGGCCAACGCGGAATCCAACGGCGGGGTGCGGGTGATGCCTCTCGGGGACTCCATCACCGAGGGCACCCAGGTGCCGGGCGGGTACCGCATCGGGCTCTGGCAGCGGCTCGTCAACGGTCGGTACACCGTGGACTTCGTCGGGTCGCAGTTCAACGGGCCAGCCAGCCTGGGTGACCACGACCACCAGGGGCACCCCGGCTGGCGCATCGACCAGATCGACGCGAACATCGTCGGCTGGCTGAACACCCAACGGCCGCAGACCGTCCTGCTGCACATCGGCACCAACGACATCCTGCAGAACTACAACGTGAGCAGCGCGCCGAACCGGCTCTCCACCCTGATCGACCGGATCACCACCACGGCTCCCACCGCGGAGGTGTTCGTCGCGCAGATCATTCCGCTCTCCAACAGCAACCAGGAGGCGGCCGCACGCACCTTCAACGCGGCGATCCCCGGCATCGTGCAGAGCAAGGTGAACGCCGGCAAGCGGGTGCATCTGGTCGACATGCACAGCGCCCTCACCACCGCCGACCTGATCGACGGCATCCACCCCACCTCCGGCGGCTACGACAAGATGGCCGCCCGCTGGTACAGCGCGTTGCAGTCGGTGCCGGGCAGCATCGGCAACCCGGGCAGCGGCGGCGGACAGACCACCGCGATCGTGGGCGCCCTCTCCGGTCGCTGCGTCGACGTGCCCGGCTCGTCCACCACCAACGGCACCCAGGTGCAGTTGTGGGACTGTCACGGCCGTACCAACCAGCAGTGGACCTACACGACCACCAAGACACTGACCGTGTACGGCAACAAGTGCCTCGACGCCGCCGGCTACGGCACCTCCCCGGGCACCCAGGTCACCATCTACGACTGCCACGGCGGAACGAACCAGCAGTGGAACGTCAACGCCAACGGCACCATCACCGGGGTGCAGTCCGGCCTCTGCCTGGACCCCTACAACGTGGGTACGGCCAACGGCACGAAGCTCGTTCTCTGGACCTGCACCGGCCAGACCAACCAGCAGTGGAGCCGCCGATAGCTCGTGCGGTCGTGCGGGGTGGTCGGATCGCAGATGATCCGACCACCGTCGTCTCCTCAGTCGGTCTTGGTGACCGACGACGCGGTCACCGCGCGGTGCCGGTGGTGGCCTCGGCGCGCCGCGGCCTGCCCTGGGCGTCAGTACGGCCTCGCCTTCGTCCAGCCCGGCCTCGCGGGTCTCGCCACGGTGATCGTCGTCGAACTCGCGATCATCATCAGCATGAGCCTGTACAACCCGGTGCTGGCCACCTACCGGTTGACGTCGGGGTGGCGTCGCCCCGGCCGGCACGTCGAGGCTGCGGACCGGTGCCGACTTGATGCACGTTCCGTCCGCCGCCTGCTGCTTGGCTCATGAAGGGCCGCATACAGTACGGGCACGGCGGTGCCGGTTGGCAACTGAGGCTTGGACGACGGGGGCGGGTATGGGCAAGGCATCGTTGACGCAACTGCCGGCGGTACGGCTCGGTCGAGGGCTGCCGACACTGGCCGATCGATTCGACGCTCGCGCCAACAGCATCGGGCTGTTGCGGATGATTCTGGCGTTCGCGGTGCTCGTCGCGCACTGCTGGCCCCTCGCGCTGGGTCGGCCGATGCTCGGCAGCGCTGAGACGATGCGGCAGGCCGACGTCGGCAAGCTCGCGGTGTATGGCTTCTTCGTCCTCTCCGGCTTCCTCATCACGAGCAGCGCCCTGCGCTTCAGTCCGCTGCGGTACCTCTGGCACCGCGCGCTGCGCATCCTGCCTGCTCTGTGGGTGTGCCTGCTGGTGACCGCATTGGTGTTGGCCCCGGCGATCGCCTATTACGAGCGGGGCACCCTGGATGGCTTCTGGGGCCACCCGCAAGGCCCGTTTCAATACCTGCGGGCGAACTGGCTGCTCGCCATGGAGCAGTGGACGATTTCCGGCATTCTGCGTGACGTGCCCTATGGGCGTGGCATCGAGAGTGGCGGTCCGGTCAATGGTTCATTGTGGACACTGCGCTACGAGGTGCTCTGCTACTTCATGCTGGCCGCACTGGCGGCGACGGCGGTTCTGGCCCGTGCCCGTGGTGCCGCCGTGCTGCTGCTCCTCGGTGTGTACGGGGTCGTCGTCGAGGACTTTGTCCGGGGTGACGGATTCGTCGTACTGCCGGCCAAGCACGGCGTCCTGGGCCCCTACCCGGTCGTCGGGGTCTTCGAGAAACAACTCGTCATCTACTTGACCTTCGCTTTCCTGCTCGGCGCGGTCGCCAAGCTGTACGCGCACCTGGTGCCGATGACCGGCTGGCTGGCGGCTCTTGCCGTCGTCGGGGTCGCCGTGACCGCGCGGTTCGGCGGCTTCTATGTCATCGGGGTGCCGCTGCTGGCGTTCCTGCTGCTGTACCTGGCGGTAGGGCTGCCCCGGTGGCTACACCCGATCGGCCGTAAGCGGGACTACTCGTACGGCATCTATATCTACGCTTTTCCGGTACAACAGATGGCCGCCCTGCTCATCGGCGTGCGGTACGGCTTCGTCACGTACCTGGTGGTGTCGTCCGCCGGCACGCTGGTCCTCGCGGCACTCTCCTGGCACCTGGTCGAGCGCCCCGCCATGGCGCTGAAGGATGTGGCGGTGCCGCTGCCCCCGTGGCGCCATCGCAACGACTCCCCGACTGTGGCGGGCCCCGATGCCACGCCGAGGGCTGCCGTCTCGGGTGCAGACGCACCCGCTCAACCAGCCGTCTCGGGTGCAGACGCGCCCGCTCAGCCAGCCGTCGCCGCGGCAGCGCTCCAGCCGGCCGAGTTGCCGGGCTGAGATAGCCGGCATCGCCAGCAATGGGCGACCGTCGATGTTAACGCGTCCGTGGTGTCTCCTCAAGGGGCCAGCCGTGGTCCGCAGCGGGGATCCGGGGCGATGCCTGCGGAACTCGGTGGAAGGCGTTTCACCTCAAGATCGGCTGCCAACGAGCGGCTGATGTTCCCAGCACGTTACGTCTTGACGAACGGCATGTTATCGCTCACAGTCGATGCCTAAGGACGACGACACCTCGGCTTTCCGGGCAAGCCCTGCTTCGTCGATCTCGAATCAGGCGTGCGCCAGAGCTCGCAGACGTCTTGTTAACGCTAACTTTTCGACGCCCGCATGCTCGGCCACGCGTCGCGGTACGCCCACCTTCGGGCAGGCCGTTCGGCTCTTGGTCACTGAAGGAGGATCATGTCTGCCCTCGATAGGTCTCCATCGATCGCACCGCCGTCACGGCGGCGTTGGTGGTTGCCCCGCCTTCTCGCCGCTGGCGCGGCGGCGTTGATGGTCGGTGGTGCCGCCGTCGCGGTGGTGTCGTCGCCCGCCGCCGCGGCGACCGTCGACACGAGCGCGTGGTACGTGTTGGTGAACCGCAACAGCGGCAAGGCCCTGGACGTCTACAACCTGGCCACGAATGACGGGGCCCGGATCACCCAGTGGACCCGCAACAACGGCAACCAGCAGCAGTGGCAGTTCGTGGACTCGGGTGGTGGCTACTACCGGGTGAAGTCGCGGCTGTCCAACAAGGTGCTGGACGTCTCGGGCTTCTCCACCGCCAACGGCGCCAGCATCGTGCAGTGGACCGACAACAACAGCACCAACCAGCAGTTCCGGTTGGCCGACTCGGACAGCGGCTACGTCCGGTTGATCAACCGCAACAGCAACAAGGTGATGGAGGTGCAGGGCGCCTCGACCGCCGACGGCGGCAACATCGTGCAGTACGACGACTGGAACGGCACCAACCAGCAGTGGCAGTTCGTCCGCGTCGACGGTGGGACCACGCCGCCGCCGACGACGACCCCGCCGCCGGGCGGCACGTGCGACCTTCCGTCGACGTACCGGTGGTCCTCCACCGGGGTGTTGGCGACCCCGAGGTCGGGTTGGGTGTCGCTGAAGGACTTCACCGTCGCCCCGTACAACGGCCAGCAACTCGTCTACGCCACCACCCACGACACCGGGTCCAGCTGGGGTTCGATGAACTTCAGCCTCTTCACGAACTACTCGCAGATGGCCTCGGCCAGCCAGAACGCGATGAACAACGCGACAGTCGCCCCGTCGTTGTTCTATTTCGCGCCGAAGAACATCTGGGTCCTCGCGTACCAGTGGGGTGGCACGGCGTTCTCCTACCGGACCTCGACCGACCCCACCAACCCGAACGGATGGTCGGGGGCGCAGCCGCTGTTCACCGGGAGCATCACCGGCTCCGGCACCGGGCCGATCGATCAGGCGGTCATCGGTGACGGTACGAACATGTACCTGTTCTTCGCCGGGGACAACGGCA